>JAJXTT010000283.1 GCA_021783525.1 Pseudomonadota bacterium | reverse complement strand
ACCGTCGCGCTGATCGGCAAATACAAGTCGCCCGAGATCGCCGAGCCCTTGCTCAAGCTGGCCGACTTCCTGACGAACATGGGACTGAAGGTGGTCGTGGACAATCTCACCGCCGAGCACCTCCTGGTTCACCCGTATGGCGTGATCGCGTTGACGGAGATGCGTGCCAAAGTCGACCTGGCGATCGTGCTGGGGGGCGACGGCACCCTGCTCGACGTTGCAAGGACGCTGGCGCCGTTCGGCATCCCGCTGGTCGGCGTCAACCAGGGGCGCCTGGGATTCCTGACCGACATCTCCATCGACACCGCGCAGCGCACCATATCCGGCATGTTGCGCGGCGAATTCGTCACCGAGAAGCGCATGTTGCTGAGCGCCACCGTCATGAGGGAAGGGAAGCATGTATTCGATTCCCTGGCTTTCAACGATGTGGTGATGCATCGGGGCAACAGCAGCAGCATGCTCGAATTCGAAGTGCGGATCGACGGAGAATATCTTTACAACCAGCGTGCGGACGGCCTGATCGTCACCACGCCGACCGGGTCCACCGCTTACGCGCTGTCCGCCGGCGGTCCCATCCTGCATCCCGCGCTCGATCTCATCGCGCTGGTGCCGGTCGCGCCGCACACCCTGAGTAACCGCCCTATCGTATTGAAGAGCGAATCCGTGCTGGAGATCGCCATGCATCGCGCCATCGATGCGCGCGTTCGCTTCGACGGGCACACTCATTTCGACCTGAACGGGCAGGACCGGGTGGTGGTTTCGCGCTACGGCGACCCGGTCTGCCTGCTGCATCCGGTGGGTCACAGCTACTATCGGACCCTGCGTGAAAAACTGCTCTGGAACCAGACACTGTAAATGCTCAAGAACCTCATCATTCGCGACTTCGTCATCGTCGACACCCTCGAACTCGACTTCTCGGCCGGCTTCACTGCGCTGACCGGCGAAACCGGGGCGGGCAAATCCATACTCATCGATGCCTTGTCCCTGGCGCTGGGCGAGCGCGGCGATGCGGGCATGGTGCGCGCCGGCTGCGAGAAGGCGGACATCACCGCCGAGTTCGATATCTCCGGCCTGTCCCGGTTGCAGGCCTGGCTGGGCGAACAGGAACTGGAGGGCGACGAGGGCGTGTGTCTGCTGCGCCGCACGCTGGAAGCTAGCGGCCGCTCGCGCGGCTTCATCAACGGCCGCAGCGCCACGGTCCAACAGTTGCGGGAAGCGGGCGAACACCTGATCGACATCCACGGCCAGCACGCCCACCAGTCGCTGCTGCGCACCGATGCACAGCGTGACCTGCTGGATAGCCAGGCGGGACTGGGCGGGGAAGTGGAAGCGGTCGCATCGAGTTTCAAGGCATGGCAGATGTTGCACCGGCGCCGCCTGCAGCTGGAACAGAATGCCGGGGCGGTCGCAGCCGAGCGCGAGTTGTTGTCGTTCCAGCGCCGCGAGCTGGAGTCGCTTAATTTTGCCGATGCCGAGTGGGAGAGTTTGCAAGCCGATCATGCGCGCCTGTCGCATGCCGCCAGCCTGCTGGAAACTGCCCAGTTCGGGGTGGAAGTGCTGGCCGATGCCGACACCGCCTGCCTT
The DNA here is from genome assembly GCA_021783525.1 of Pseudomonadota bacterium. GTDB lineage: Bacteria > Pseudomonadota > Gammaproteobacteria > Burkholderiales > Gallionellaceae > Sideroxyarcus. The sequence continues at coordinate 1,503 of JAJXTT010000283.1, read as the reverse complement.
GCCCAGTTGAACGCGCTGACCGCGCGCCTGCGCAGCGGGCTGGAGTTCGATGCCGGGCTGCAGGATACCCTGACCATGCTGGACAGCGCGCAGAACGAATTGCAGGAAGCTGTGTACGCCTTGCGCCATTACCAGCAGAAACTGGATGCCGACCCCCAGCGCCTGCGCGAACAGGAACGGCGCATGGCGGACGTGGTCGAGGCGGCGCGCAAATATCGCGTCGCGCCGGAGCAGTTGCCGCAAGCCTTGGCGGGCATCGTCGCACGGCTTGACGAGCTGGGAGGCAATGCCGATCTGGCGGAACTGGCGCAGCAGGACGAAGCCGCGCGCGCCTCCTATGTGGATGTCGCAAGAAAACTGAGCGAGGCGCGCATCACGGCGGCGCAAACCATGTCCGCGGAGATCACCGCCGCCATGCAGACGCTGGCGATGCAGGGCGGGCAGTTCTCGGTAGCCTTGTTGCCATTGACGGAAGGCAATGAGCACGGGCTGGAAATAGTCGAGTTCCAGGTTGCGGCCAATACCGGTTCGCCGTTGCGCAGTCTGGCCAAGGTGGCGTCAGGCGGCGAGCTGTCGCGCATCAGCCTGGCAATCCAGGTTGCGGCCAGCCGCGCCGCCGCCGTTCCGACGCTGATCTTCGACGAAGTGGACAGCGGCATCGGCGGGCGCGTGGCGGAGATCGTCGGCAGCCTGCTCAAGCAGCTGGGCAAGCGCCATCAGGTGATGTGCGTGACCCATCTGCCGCAGGTGGCCGCGCAGGCCGATGCGCAATGGCAAGTGAGCAAGGCGGCGCACGCGGGCAAGACCCTGAGCAGCATCCGGGTCCTGAACGACGGCGAGCGCATCGAGGAGATCGCGCGCATGCTGGGCGGGGTGAAGATCACCGAGACGACTCGCAAGCATGCCGCCGAGCTTCTGGGTGTCCCGGCTTGAGGTATCATGCTGCCTCTTTTTGAAAGCCAGACAGAAATCACAACCCAAATGCGCATCCATATTGCCCTCATTTCCATGCTGCTAGCATCGTGCAGCAGCATTTCCAGCTACTTTCCCACGTTCGCGCTGTACAAGGTCGAGATACGCCAGGGCAACCTGGTCACACAGGACATGCGCGCGAAGCTCAAGCTCGGCATGACGCAGTCGCAAGTGAAGGCTGCGCTGGGCGCGCCGCTGATCAGCGATCCCTATCATGCCAATCGCTGGGATTATTTTTACAGCCTGGAACAGATGGGAAAGCTGGTGGAGAGCCAGCGGCTTACCCTGTATTTCGACAAAGGTGTGCTGAGCCGTATCGACGATGCCACCCCGCTGAAATCCGCAGAACCTGCCAAGCTGGAGCAGAACAATGGATAAGACCAGAGTCGCCATCGCCGGCAGCGGCGGACGCATGGGCAAGGTGCTGCTGGAATGCGTGGCACAGGCCGATGACCTGATATTGCATGCCGCGCTGGAGCACGGCGGCAGTCCGTCACTCGGCAATGTCGTTGCCGAGGGCGTGAAGATCAG
>JAJXTT010000282.1 GCA_021783525.1 Pseudomonadota bacterium | reverse complement strand
GTTCGCGGTCGAGCAGGGTGCGCCCCTGTGCGACGCTGTCGTCGATGTTCTGTTCGGAGAACCAGTGGCGCACCTTGGCGCGCGACCGCGCACTCTGCAGGAAGCCCAGCCTCGGACTGAGCCAGTCTCGGCTGGGCCCGCCCTGCTTGGCCGCGAGGATCTCCACGCGCTGGCCTGTCTGAAGTTTGGTGTTGAGCGGCACGATGCTGCCGTCGATCTTGGCGCCGCGCGTGCGGTGGCCGAGATCGGTGTGCACGACGTAGGCGAAATCCACCGGAGTCGCGCCCTTGGGCAGATCGATCACCTTGCCTTGCGGCGTCAGCACGTACACGCGGTCTTGCAGCAGCTCGTTCTTGAATTGGGCCTGCAGCTCCCCGCTGTCGGCCAATTCTTCCTTCCATGCCAGGATCTGGCGCAGCCAGGATATCTTTTCGTCCACGCCGCTTTCGGATTTCCTGTTCTCCTTGTAGCGCCAGTGCGCGGCCACGCCGAGTTCGGAATCGTGATGCATCTGCCGGGTGCGTATCTGCACCTCGACAGAGAGGCTGCGGGGGCCGAGCACGGCCGTGTGCAGCGAGCGATAGCCGTTGGGTTTGGGACGGGCGATGTAGTCGTCGAATTCGCTCTGGATCGGCTGCCACAGTTCATGCACGATGGAGAGCGCCGCATAGCATTGCTCAAGGTCGTCGACCAATACCCGCACTGCGCGCACATCGTACAGCTGATCGAAATCGAGATGCTTGCGCTTCATCTTGTTGATGATGCTGTAGATGTGTTTCGGGCGTCCGCTTACTTCGGCCTTGATGTCGGCCCGTGTCAATGCCTGCTGCAGTTGCCCGATGACATCGTCGATGTAGCGTTCGCGGTCCACGCGCCGCTCGTCGAGCAGTGTGGCGACCTGCTTGTAGAGTGTGGGCTCCAGATAGCGCGTCGACAGGTCTTCAAGTTCCCATTTGATCTGCCATACGCCAAGCCGGTTGGCCAGCGGCGCGAAGATGCTTTGGGTTTCCTGCGCGATCTGCTGCTGCTGCTCGGGCGTCGCGCCGGAAAGGTTGCGCAGCGTCTGCGTGCGCTCCGCCAGCTTGATGAGCACCACCCGGATGTCTTCCACCATCGCCAGCAGCATCTTGCGCAGGCTTTCGATCTGCTCGGCGGTATCTTCCTTGTCCTTGGCGCCTGCGCTGCGTATCTCGCTGAACTGGCGAATCTGCTCCATCCGGGAGATGCCGTCGACCAGCACGGTGATGTTGCGCCCGAAACGCTCGCCCAGGACTTTGGTCCAGTCGTCGAGATACTCGGGTACGGCGTGCAGCGCGGCCGCCGCGATGGTCTCGTGATCCATGTGCAGACCGATCAGGATGGAGGCCGAGCCGAGCGCATGCTGCAACAGCGGCGTGCCGGTGATCTCATGCTTGTCGTGATACAGCGGAGCCGCGAACTCGCACGCGTGGCGGATCACCTCGATCTCGGCGGGCGCAAAGACCCCGGACAGCGCACCCAGCCAGTCCTGGATGTCGGCGCTGTCCTGTCCGGCGAGCGGAGGAAACTGATGCTGGATGGAGACCACGTATGCGGTAGATCGATTAGCTGTGGCTGACCTGGATCAACTGTGCCAGCTTGGTCTTGGCCGCGCCGGAGGCGATCGTCCCGGCGGCCAGCTTGACGCCTTCCGCCAGCGTCACACTGAGGCCGGCAGCGTAGATCGCGGCACCCGCGTTGAGCAGGACGATATCGCGTGCCGCGCCGGGCCGGTTGTCCAGCACGCCCAGCAACATGGCCTTGGCCTGGTCGATATTGCTGACGCGTATGTCGTCCAGCGGCGCCGACCTCAGGCCGAACGATTCCGGCGTGACGGTATATTCGTTCACCTGGCCGTCCTTCAGTTCCGCGACGGACGTCGGTCCGCTGATGGTGATCTCGTCCAGGCCATCCGTGCCGTTCACCACCAGCACATGACGGCTGCCCAGACGCTGCAGCACGCGTGCCTGGATGCCGACGAGGTCGGGGTGGAACACGCCCAGCACCTGGTTGTCCGCACCGGCGGGATTGGTCAGCGGTCCGAGGACGTTGAACAGCGTGCGCACGCCCAGTTCCTTGCGCACCGGCGCCGCATGTTTCATCGCGCCGTGGAAGTTGGGCGCGAACATGAAGCCGATGCCGATCTGGTCGATGCTGCGCCCCACCTGTTCCGGCGTCAGGTTGAGGTTGACGCCCAGCGCTTCCAGCACGTCCGCCGAACCGCAGGTGGAAGACACCGAACGTCCGCCGTGCTTGGCGACCCTTGCGCCCGCTGCTGCCGCGACGAACGCGCTGGCCGTCGAGATGTTGAAGGTGTGCGCGGCATCGCCGCCGGTGCCGCAGGTGTCGACCAGATGTTCGCGCCGCGAGACCGGGACCTGGGTGGCGAACTCGCGCATCACGAACGCCGCGGCGGATATCTCGCCGATGGTTTCCTTCTTGACGCGCAAGCCGATCAGAATGCCGGCGATCTGCACCGGCGAGACTTCGCCGCCCATGATCTGCCGCATCAGTGACAGCATTTCGTCGTAAAAGATCTCGCGTTGCTCGATCAGGCGCACCAGCGCCTGTTGTGGAGTGATCATGGCTATCGCTTCCCTTCCAGAAAATTCCTCAGCATGTCATGCCCGTGCTCGGTCAGGATGGACTCGGGATGGAACTGCACGCCGTGCACCGCCAGCGTCTTGTGGCGCACGCCCATGATCTCGCCGTCGTCGGTCCAGGCGGTGATCTCCAGGCAGTCCGGCAGGGTCTCGCGCTCGATCACCAGAGAATGGTAACGCGTCGCGGTGAACGGGTTGGGCAACCCGGTGAACACGCTGTTGCCGTTGTGGCGGATCAGCGAGGTCTTGCCATGCATCAGCGTCTTGGCGTGGATGATCCTGCCGCCGAAGGCCTGGCCTATGCTCTGGTGGCCGAGGCATACGCCGAGCAGCGGGATCCTGCCGGCGAAATGCCTGATCGCGGCGACCGAGATGCCCGCTTCGTTCGGCGTGCACGGACCGGGCGACACGACCAGGTGCTGCGGGTTCAGTTGCTCGATCTGTTCCACCGTGATCTCGTCGTTGCGGT
>JAJXTT010000281.1 GCA_021783525.1 Pseudomonadota bacterium | reverse complement strand
GTAGGTCCGGTCCAGGATGACATTGCGGCCTCTCGGGCCCAACGTGACCTTGACCGCATCCGCCAGGATATTCACGCCCACAATGATCCTGGCGCGTGCAGCATCGTGAAACATGACTTGCTTTGCGGACATGGTGATCTCCGGAAATAATACCGTGCTGCTGCATTGCCTTGCAGCATCGCCATGACGTCCTTTTCAGGCATGGTTCTCTGTAAAAGAATCAATGGTCAAATTCACAATTGCGTACGGTTACGGGCCGCCACAAAACAATCGTCACGCCAGCGGCAGCCGAGCTGGTCGCATATCCCGCCGTAGGCGGTCGCATAACAATCAAAATTGCCCTCCTTGATCTGGATTGTCCTGATCAGCTCGGTCTTGAAAATATTGTCAGGGTTAATACCATGCGATTTTGCGATGTCGCGTATTTCTGTCAGTTTCATGATCGCTCTCCTTGCGGCCGGAGCCCGGTTCCGAAAGCCGTATCTTCACAGGTCGATGCCACCGTGAGCGCGCTTCCCATGCAACTGGGCCGGAGCGGGTTTTGTCCATGCGAAATCTCATCGGCAAGGATCGTGAAAATGATTATCTGTCGCGCTCGATAAAGTTGCCTGGAAAAAGATCAGCAATGATGTATAAAGCTACCGCAAACCCGTTGCCGAATATATAGGGACGAATACCTATAGTCATGGGAGCCTGATATGGCGCTGCTTGAACTCAGGAACGTTACCCGCCGCTTCGGCGATCTGGCGGCTGTGGACGATGTCAGCCTGGCGATAGAGGCGGGCGAGTTCTTCACCCTGCTCGGTCCCTCCGGTTGCGGCAAGACAACCATCCTGCGCATGATCGCGGGCTTCGAATTTCCCGATGCCGGCCAGATATTGCTGGATGGCAAGGATCTCGCGGGCGTTCCCGCCGAAAAGCGCCCCGTCCATACCGTATTCCAGAGTTATGCGCTGTTTCCGCATCTGACGGTCGCTGAAAACATCTCTTTCCCGTTGCGCATGGCGCACCATGATCCGGCGGACATCCGGCGACATCTGAAGGATGCGCTTGAGCAGGTACGCCTGACCGGCAAGGCCGACAAGTATCCGCACGAGCTTTCCGGCGGACAGCAGCAACGCGTGGCATTGGCGCGCGCACTGATCAATCGTCCGCGCCTGCTGCTGCTCGATGAGTCCCTGGCGGCACTGGATGCGAAGTTGCGCGAAGAGATGCAGGTCGAGCTGATCAGCCTGCAACGCGCGGTTGGCATCACTTTCATTTTCGTGACGCATGCACAGGTCGAAGCACTGGCGCTGTCGCACCGCATCGCGGTGATGAATCAGGGCAGGGTGGAGCAGGTTGACGTGCCTTCCAGGCTTTACAGCCATCCGCGCAACCGCTTCGTCGCCGATTTCATCGGCCAGATCACCATGATCCCGGCGCAGGTGGAACAGGTCGGTCGCGGCCACCTGCATCTGATGGTGGAAGGACTGGGTGAGATCGTGACGCCCTTACAGCAAAGCGTGGCAGCAGGCGACAAGGGCGTGTTCGCCATTCGTCCGGAACAGGTGCGCATCGGTGTGCAGGCGGAACTTGCCGAACTGAAGAACCACTTCGCCGGCGAAGTACACAGCCTGCTTTATCAGGGCGATGTCAGCGTGTATCGGGTCAGGCTCCCCAATGGCACGCTGATCGAAGCGTTGTTGCCGAATTCTGCGCCAGGAGGTGCCGAGCTGTTCAAAGTGGGCGCCGGAATCAGGGTCGGCTGGCGCCACGATGCGGGGGTGTTTCTCCATGAGTGACGGACATGAGAGAGCATCGCGCTCGACACGACTCACCCGCTGGCTGGTGAGCGGCCCGCCGCTGTTGTTCCTGTTACTGCTGGTGGCGATACCCGGCGTGATCATGGTGTTCGCCTCGTTCCGTTACCCGGGAGACTTCGGCGGACTGGCTCCGCTGCTCTCAACCGGTACGCAGGCCTTGCACGGCTTCACGACCGAGACCTACCGGTTCTTCTTCAGCGATTTCATCTATGCCGAGGTATTCATCAAGTCTTTCGTGATGGCGCTGGCCACCACGCTGATTTGCCTGGTCATGGCCTATCCGCTGGCGCTGCTGATCGCACGCAGCCCGAAGCGGAGCCGCAACCTGATGATGCTGCTGGTGATCCTGCCGCTCACCAGCAATTTCCTGATCGGGATCTACGCCTGGATGATCCTTCTCGGGCCGCAGGCGGCACTCAACCACGTGCTCAACGTACTGCTCGGAGCGTTCGGTGTGGCGCCGGCGCGGCTGTTGTTTTCGCCCGTCGCGGTGATGATCGCCATGGTGTATGTGTACCTGCCGTTCATGGTGCTTCCGCTCTATACCAACCTGGAGAAGCACGACCCGGTGCTCCTCGACGCGGCGCAGGACCTGGGCGCAAACGCCTGGCAGCGTTTCTGGCGCGTGACTTTCCCGCTGTCGCAGCCCGGCATGTTTGCGGGATTTGCGCTGGTGTTCATTCCGGCCGTCGGCATGTTTGCCGTGCCGGAACTGCTCGGGGGCACCGGCGACATCATGGTCGGCAATCTGATCAAGGAGCAGTTTCTCGCCACGCGCGACTGGCCGTTCGGCTCCACGCTGTCGATCCTGCTGACACTCTCGGTGCTGCTGGTGGTGTGGCTTGTGGCGAAGCTGTCGGCAAGAGGAGGGCGCCATGCGTAGGGGGCCGTGGTTATGGACGGCGGCGCTGGCGGCGTACGCTTTCCTGTACCTGCCGCTCACGATGGTCGTCGCCTACTCGTTCAACGATTCGCGCCTGAATGCCGAATGGGTGGGCTTCACCTGGCACTGGTACCGCGAGCTCTTCCATGACGAGGATATGCTGATCGCGGCCGGCAATTCCCTGCTTATCGCCTTGATATCTAGCCTCTCGGCGACCGTGCTCGGCACCATGGCCGGGTTCGCCATCGATCGCTACGACCTGAAGCTGCTCAACTTCATGGTGCTGGCGCCGGTGGCAATGCCCGAGATACTGCTCGGCGTGTCGCTGCTGCTGTTCTTCATTCAGGTGCTCAACCTCACGCTCGGCATGCTGTCCATCGTGCTTGCGCACATCACATTTTCCATCGGCTTC
>JAJXTT010000280.1 GCA_021783525.1 Pseudomonadota bacterium | reverse complement strand
AACGCGTCGTTGCCGCAACAACTGAATGTCATTTTCTCGAAGCCGGGGGCAGCGGGCGCCCTTTGCCTGAGTTCGCCCAGTGTCGGCCCCAGCCCTTTGACATACTGTTCGGTGAAGGTCACCGGTATCGCCAGTTCGTTCGCGCTTTCGAGCAGGATGCCGGTGTTGCGGGTCAGTTGCCGCAGTGCACCCTGATCCATGGCGGCGCAGAGCTTTTCCTGCACATCGATGACAATCAGTGCGGCGCTTGCGGGGTCCAGCAGGAATTTGTTCCGGATGATCATGTTCTCTCCTGTATCCAACGGGTTCCGAGCCGGAATTATGACTGAAGGCCAGCGTCGTGACTTACGGAAACATCAACAGTCGCTCGGGGCGAACTGCAGCGAACAGGACAGGACGCCCGCAACGAACAGGTTCTCGTCCTGCCCGACAAATGCGCCGGGCATCAATTTGAAACACATCAGGGTTGCGATCACCTTGCGGACTTTTTGCCGCGACATCAATTCCCAGGCAGCATCGAACTCGTCCGGCGTGAACACCAGTTCAAGACCCAGGCTGCTCTGGTTTGGCAGCTCGCTGATGTACAGCCGGCCGATCTCTCCGCTGCTCACTCCTTTTTGTGCCGCGATATAGCCTGAAGTGCCGGATGCGATGTTGACCCTGGAAGTATCGACCGCCATGTGCGTCGTCAGGTAGGCAAAGAGCTTGTCTTCGAATTCCTTGTCCGATGCGGCCAGAGTGTCGTGCCTGCTCGAAGTGGCCAGGAACTCAAAATCGGCACTCGGTTTGTTTTCAGTCAGCAGCCGTACGGAAGCGATCTTTTCGCACGAAAGTCTCAGCGCCCTGGCTGACATCTGGCTCGAGATATCCTCGGCTTTCCCCATGCTGTTGACGAGGAAGGAATCGAGTTCGAGCTCAAGTGAGACTTCGATCATTTGGGCCGCGGTCGATTTTGATCGACGCTCTCCGTAAGGGTGGGATTCGGGCGGTGGAATTTCAATATGGCGCAGCGCCCGCCTGCGTTCATTATTGCACAGGGGGTATACGGGGAGCGGCTTTGTTCTGTTCGCTGCGCTCTATCCCAATCCCGCGCATTCGATAGCGCGATGGCAACAGGCCACGTTGCTCGCATGCGCAACAAACGTGGCCTGTCTTTATTGCCGGATACCCGGTCAAAAACGCCGGGTTCCCGGACTCACTTGACCGTCGCTGCCCCGACCTTGCAGACGACTTCGTCCTGGGAGCCGGCGCCGCCCGAGCAACCGATCGCGCCGATCAGCTTGCCGTCTTCAACGAGCGGAATGCCCCCGCGCGAACCGATGGCGCCATCCAGCGTCGCCACATAGGGCATGTTGTTCACCTGGATCGCGTTCTCGAATATCTTCGTTTCGCGGCGGAAGCTGGCCGCGGCGCGTGCCTTGTGTTCGGAGATCTGGATCGATGCCAGCTGGGCCCCGTCCATGCGCTGGAAAGCCACCAGGTTGGCACCGGAGTCGACCACCGCGACATTCATCTTCCAGCCGCGCTTCTTCGCCTCCGCAACCGCCGCATTGATGGCCGTCGTCGCGCGCTCCAATGAGATGGGAGCGCCATACGGTATATCGAAATTCATCTTTTCAGGAACGGTATCGAGCGGGTTTGCGGGCTTCGCATCCTCGGCAAAACAATCGACGGAAACAAGCAATGCCGGGCACAGAACAACAGCAGCCAAAATTGATTTCAACGTCATGATGTCACTCTCCTGTCAGTAATATCGATGTGCAACCTGTCTGGAATGGTCCGGTCCCGCATTTGTGAGCATCAGCCCGCATCCTTGCCGGTGGAAACGGTCAGGCCGTGCGAGAACTGCTGAATGCGATAACCGTTGTTCATTCTGACAGAATGCAAAGAATAAAAAACACCATTTTTGTCATGGTGTTCAAGACAGAGTGGTGCTCGCGCCAGTTGATGCTTCCCGTCCCGGGTTTCTCACGGAAAGCCCCCTGCAAAATCGCAATCGTCCGTTAACTATTGATGAGAAAGAATTGTTTTGGAAAGCGAGGATCGTGCCCTCCGCTCGCGGTGATTTGTCTGCGAGAGCAGCACACGATTCGGCGTTGTGGTTGTTACAAAACTGAAGTTGTCGAGGTTCGGATTTAAGGCATAATCCGCGCGGCTCGAACAACATGTAACCTGAACCTGCATCATTCAGGCAACGATCAGATCACTAACAAGTGACGGACCATTGAACAACAAGACAGCAATACAATCTGCCCAGCTGCGACAGCTGCTTTCGGTCAGCAAGGTTTCGCTGATCGCCAGCGTATCTCTCGCAGCCATCCTCGCCTATATGCAGCGCACGGTGATTCCTCCCGCTTCGCTCCTGGTCTGGTGCTCCCTCATGGTGGCAGCCTACCTCTTGCGGGCCGCCCTGGTCTATTTCCCCCAGCCCTCCCGGCTCAATCGCACTACTGCCGAAGCGCGGCTGGCGAGGTTTCGCCTCGGGGTGATCGTGGCCGGCGCAGTGTGGGGTTCTTCCGGCTTCCTGCTTTTTCCTGCCGATCATCCGCAACATGTCATGTTCCTGATCTTCGTGCTGGCGGGGATGACCGCGGGCGGCGTCGTTTCATTTTCTGCCGACCTGATCAGCGCAGTTGCGTTTGCCGCATTGCTCAGCCTGCCGATCGCGACCCGCCTGTTCGCGGCGGGAGACAGCTTGTCCGTGACGATGGGCGCGGCGGTGATGCTGTATCTCGGCTTCATGATCATGAGCATGCGGCGCATCAACCGGCATGTGAAAGAAAATATTGCGCTGCGCATCGACGCCGGCGGGCGCGAGGAAAAGGTGCGGGAGAGCGAGGAACGCTATCGCTTGCTGCTGAGCCATTTGCCCGTGGGCATTTTCCACTACGACACCAATCTCGTCATCACCTACTGCAATGACCGCTGCGCCGCCATGCTGCGCAGTGCCACCGATTGCATCGTCGGGCTGGATATGAATTTGCTCAGGGACCAGGCCAGCCTGCCCAGCCTGCGCAAGGCCCTGCAGGGTGAAATGGCTTATTACGAAGGCCATTACCAGGCCACCTACAGCGAAGCCGAGGCGTGGATACACATGACTT
>JAJXTT010000279.1 GCA_021783525.1 Pseudomonadota bacterium | reverse complement strand
GCGGCAGCGCAGCCAGTTGCGCGCGGATGTCAGCCGGATAGAACGGTCGTTCGGCGACCAGTGTCAGGCCATTCTGCACGGCCAGCAGCATGGACGATTCCAGGCCGTACATGTGCTGCGCCGGGACGGTGCCCAACACCGCCAGGCCCGAGTCCCGCGTGATGCCGAGACTCGCCGCCTCCGCGACGGCACTTCTGCACAGGCTGCCCCACGATTTCGGGTGCGCGACCGGCTGTCCGGTGGTGCCCGAGGTGAACACCAGCGCCGCACAGCGTTCTTCCGGGATGGCCGGGATGGTTCGCACCGTGGCATCGTGTAGCGGCAATTCCGGATAACGCAGGGTCTCGATGCCCCTGAAGTCCGCCGCGCCGTCGGCCAGGCAATACATGTCGGGATAACGTTGACCCAGTCGCTCGACGAAACTGGGGGTGTAGTTGGGCGGCAACAGGCTGGTCTGCCCGCGCAGCAATGCGGCCGCGAAACCGACCATGAAACGGTAGCGGTCGGTACACAGGTTCAGGATATAGCGCCGGTCCGGAAGTGCTTGTGCCAGTTCCGCGACATTTTGCAGGAATTGCGGAACGCCGACGGGCTGCCCCGCACAATAGGCGAACACACTGTCGGTGTCGTTGCAACGGATGAGCGGGATTGCTGCCATGAGAGATGAAACCTCAGCGTCCGCTATCCGCTTTTCCGGGTGCCGCAAAATTCTTGGTGTACACCTCGATCGCCTTCAGGATGGAAGTCTTCGGGTGATCGGGAAAACGCACCGTGCGGTAGGCTTTTTCCCCGACAAACATCGCGATCAGCAGCGGCACGTTCAGTACATTGATGAAGAACGACCATGCCGCGACCGGCGCGTAGAGGTACAGCAGCAGGGAAACGACCACTTGAAGCGCGAAAAAGATGCACCAGGCGATGGTCACATGGCGGGTGTAGTCGGCGACTTCGGGATCCAGCTTTCCGTTGATGTGACGCGATATCTGCGAGATCAGCGGCTCGTTGCCGCGCGTCAGGGTGCGCCCGAACAGCCATAGCAGGAACAGATTGAGGGTGGCGCTCGACACCCCGTTCACCGCGAGCAGCCCGATGCGGCCGTGATGTCCGGTCGCGATGAAATAGATTCCGGCGGCGAACACCGCCACCACCAGAGGCCACCATATTTTGTCGACCAAGCGCAGCGTCACCCATGCCGCGCCTGCCAGCATCGGCGCAAAGACGCATAACAGCTGCCACATCTCGACCTCCTGCTTGAGGATGTAGGTGTGCAGCAGGATCGGATAGCCGATGAATGCAAGTATCAGGAAGAATCTGCCCAGACGCGCCATGTCACCCTCTCCGGTGATGCACGGCCATCATGGCGGCACGAGTCGCGTATTGTCGGTTTGAGGAATGCACGGTGATGATAAGGAATCTACGTTCTGGGACTGATTGTTCTGTGTCGAACCGCCCGGGCCCACCCCGGTTTCAGGCCGCCATTCTACCCGAAACAGGCCCGTTTGCCCCGCATGCAGGGTGCCCCATGGTCGAGCTGTTGGCGCACGGCAAGAAGAGAATTGGGTTAGCATTCGCCCATTACAATCCTGCGCGCAAGTCCTGAACATGACCAGAGCCAAAGAGTCGCCCGGTTCCATCGTCCACGCGCCGCACCCGCCGCTCACCGAGTACTACGACCGCGAAGAAGACCGCCGCACCTGGGTCGGCGAACAGTTCGACAGGACGGCCTCCGATTATGATCGCATCGAAAGTATCCTCGGGCTCGGCACCGGTTCATCCTACCGCCGCAAAATGCTCGGCTTGGCCGGATTGGGTTCTGGCATGTGCGTGCTGGATGTCGGCATGGGCACTGGCCTGGTGGCAAAGCAGGCAGCGCAGCTGGTCGGCGATCCCAGCCTGATCACCGGAGTCGACCCCAGTCCCGGCATGATCCGCAACGCGAGGTTGCCGCGCGGCGTCACCGTGGTTGAAGGCCGCGCGGAGCAAATCCCGCTGTCCGATATGGCTTACGATTTTCTCAGCATGGGGTATGCGCTGCGCCATGTCTCGGACATGTCTGTCGCTTTCGCGGAGTTCCACCGGGTGCTGAAACCGGGCGGCAAGGTATGCATCCTCGAGATCACCCCGCCCAAGGGGAAAGTGGGCACGGCGCTGCTCAGGATATATTGCAGATACATCGTGCCCGCGCTGGCCAGGCTCGTTGCCCGGGACAGGAATACCTCGCAATTGTGGCGCTATTACTGGGATACCATTGAAGCCTGTGCAGCACCGGAAAAGGTCCTGGGCACGCTGAGGAACGCAGGGTTCGTGAATGTGCGCCGCAATATCGATCTCGGGATATTCTCGACCTATCTGGCGGATAAGCCTCTGTGAGAAGGGGGGCTATGCCCGACGTTGCTGGATGTGCTGGTTCAGGCTGCGCAGCGAACTGAATATTCTGTTGTTGTCGGCATCGTCCGATTTGAGCTGAACGCCGTACGTTTTCGAGATGGCCAGCGACAGTTCAAGTATGTCGATGGAGTCCAGCCCCAGGCCTTCGCCATACAAAGGCGCCTCCGGGTCGATATCGTCTGCCGCGATTTCCAGATTCAACGAAGTCACGATAAGTTGTGCCAACTCTTTTTCCTGCGCACTTGCTGCCATGATGCTCCCTGTCGTCTATCCAAGCGCGCGCATTTTACCCCATTCACCCTGCGGGTTCTAAGTCATCGCGCCGTTGATGGAGATGATCTGGCCGGAAATATAGGCGGCCTTGTCGGACGCGATAAACGCCACCAGATCGGCCACCTCCTCCGGCTTGCCGGCGCGTCCGACAGGAACCAGGCGCTTGATGGCATCCTTGTCGAACACATGCTCGGTCATCGCGGATTCGATGATGCCGGGTGCAATGGCGTTCACGGTGATGCCGCGGCTGGCGACTTCAAGCGCCAGCGACTTCGTCGCTCCGTGCAATCCCGCCTTGGCAGCGGCGTAGTTGGTCTGCCCGCGATTGCCTGAGATCGCCGCAACGGACGAGATGTTGATGATGCGCCCCCAGCGCTTGCCTATCATCGGCAGCAGCAAGGGTTGCGTCACGTTGAAGAAACCGTTCAGCGAAACATCGATCAC
>JAJXTT010000278.1 GCA_021783525.1 Pseudomonadota bacterium | reverse complement strand
GGGTTGACGCCGTGTCCGAGCAATTCGGTGACCAGCAGCCCGCGCTGCATGCTGCGCAGCAGACCGTTGAAATCCAGTTCTCCCGGCTGCACGATGAGGTTATGCGTGCCTCCGGCATTGCCGGTAGTCTGCATGCCGAGTTTGCGTGCGGAATAACTGCCGAGGAAGTAGCCGCGCAGTACGCCGTCCTCCACCACGGCGCGGCGGCGGGTACGCACGCCCTCGTCGTCGAATGGGCTGCTGGCGAGGCCGCGCCTGATGTCCGGCACATCGTCGATGCGGATATGCCTTGAGAAAACGGGTTTATCCAGTTGGTCGGACAGGAAGGAGGATTTGCGGTACAGGCTGCCGCCGCTCACCGCGCCCACGAAATGGCCGAACAGGCTGCCCGCCACGGGGGCTTCAAACAGGACCGGGCACTGCATGGTGTCCAGCTTGCGCGCGCTCAGGCGGCGCACCGTGCGTTCGGCGGCGATGCGTCCTATCTCTTCCACCTTCAATATCTCGCGCGCATCGCGTGCCGACCCATACCAGTAATCGCGTTGCATGCCGTCGCCTTTTCCCGCGATCACGGAGCAACTGACGCTATGGCGCGAACTGGGGTAGCCGCCGATGAATCCCAGGCTGTTCGCCTGGACAAAAAGGCCTTCGCTGACATTGACGGTGGCGCCCTCCGAGTTGTTGATGCGCTTGTCGGTACGGAACGCAGCCTGTTCGCATTCGCTTGCCAATTCAATGGCCTGTTCCACGCTCAGTGCCCACGGGTGATACAAGTCGAGATCCGGGAACTCGGTGGCGAGCTGGTCGGCGTCTGGCAATCCGGCGCAGTCGTCTTCTGCGGTATAGCGTGCGATGTTGAGTGCGGCATCAACGGTGTCGCACACCGCCTTCCACGAGAAGTCGGAGGTGCTGGCATTGCCGCGTCTCCGGCCGATGTAGACGTTGATGCTCATGCCCTTGTCGCGGTTGTATTCGATCGTCTCGACCTTCCCCTGCCGCACCGTGACGGTCTGCCCGAAACCTTCCGAAACCTCGGCGGCACTGGCTGAGGCGCCCTTCTGGCGGGCATGGCGCACGATATCTGAAACGAGTTGCCGCAGGTTGTCGGAGCTGTGTGATGCGTTGGAAACGTTGGCGTTCATAAAAATTCGGGAGGCTGGTTCGTCTGGAGGCGCTATCATAGCAACATCCGTTGATTCTTACCGACCCCATGAACACGCGCCAACCACACAACGACGAGCTGGAAGAGGAGCTGCCTCCCAGCAAGACCAAGATCAAGAAACAGATGCTCGAATTGCAGGACCTCGGCAAGACGCTGACCGGCCTGCCCAAAGAGAAGCTGCTCGAACTGAACTTGCCGGAAAACCTTCTGGAAGCGATCGTCGAATACAAGCGCATGACCAAATTCGGTGCGCTGAACCGCCAATTGCAGTACATAGGCAGGCTGATGCGGGATGTGGAACCTGCCCCCATACTTGCCAGGCTGGATGCCTGGAACGGCGTTTCCCGGCAACACACCGCCTGGTTGCACCAGGTCGAGCACTGGCGCGACCGCCTGCTGGAACAACCGGATGCACTTACCGAACTGCTGGCAGCATACCCCAATGCCGATGCCCAGCATCTGCGTGCACTGATCCGCAACGCACAGAAGGAAAAGGAGGCCCTGAAGCCTCCCAGGAGCTATCGCGAACTCTTTCAGGTGCTGCGGGACATCATTCCCGAACCGGTGTAAATCCGGGCCGTAAACGGCTTATGCACCCTTGAGCATGTGCGGGTGCTTCTCCTCGACGATCTTGTCCAGGCACTGCATCACGGTGATGCTCGCCTCCTCGGCTGTGTTCATCGCGTCGAGTATCTTGTCCTGGATGGTCACGTCGTTCTCCCATTTCTGATCCATTAGCGCAACGGCCGTGTGCACGGAATCGTGTACCTTTGCATGCGGGGCGAGCAGTTGTCTGAACGTGGGCATTTCGCCGAAAACCGCCTTGCCGGCCCCCTCGTACCATTTGCCGAGGCGGCAATCGTTATGATCGACTTCGACTGCCCTCCTGAACTCGTCATTGCCCTTGTTGCCGATCAGAACATAGGAGCGCTGCTTGTATACGACGTGGTCCACCTTGACCAGTGACGCGAAACTGAGGTCCTGCGCGTATCGCGCACCGTTCAGGGTAGTAACCGCAGATTCATAAAAGTGGCCGAACTTCTGTTCCAGCTGCCCGATGACACCCTGCGACGAATTGGCGATCTCTCGCATCTCTTCCGAATCGGCCAGCATCTTGGCGGCCTCGCCCTGCAACATCTCCATGATGCGCCCGATGGATTCGGACGCGTTCTTGGTGTTCTCCGCCAGCTTGCGCACTTCGTCCGCCACCACAGCAAAACCGCGCCCCGCCTCGCCCGCCCGCGCCGCTTCGATGGCCGCATTCAAGGCCAGCAGATTGGTCTGGTCGGCGATGGAGTTGATCAGGCCGACCGCCTTGTTGATCTCGGAGCTGCGCGCATTCAGCTCGGTGATCGACTTGTTGGCGTGGTTCACCCGTTCGATGATGCCGGACAGGCGCCGCACCACATCGCTCACCGACGTGCGGCTCTCATCCGCATCCTCGCGATTACGCCTGGAGAGCTTTGCGAGTTGCTCCATGTTGTCGGTGATCACGCGCAAATCCTGCTGGCTGGACACCAGGTTCTTCAGCAGATTGTTGGTATTGAGTTCATGCGCCTGCGACAGCAGCCTTGAACGCATCGCGCCCAGCTTCTGTTCCGCCATTCCTTCCAGCAGGACGTTCTGGTTCTCCAGGCCTTTCTTGAATCCGCCACGCAGTCCCCCATGCACCGACTCGCGGTAGAACTTGCCGTCCAGGTTGGATCGGAAACTGGTTTCCTGTTCGCGGAAAAACGTATTCAGCTGGTCCAGCATATCGTTGACGCTCCAGCACAACAGGCTCAGTTCATCATGACTTTCCGCGATGCCGGTCACACGGCTGTTGAACTTGCCGTGGGCGACCTCATCGACCACCTCTTTGAGTTTTGCCACCGGCGCCATCCATTTCCGAACCAGCCATTGCCCCCAGGCCGAAACCGCAAAGCTGATCACCAGGAAAGCAACCATGA
>JAJXTT010000277.1 GCA_021783525.1 Pseudomonadota bacterium | reverse complement strand
GGCTGACGCTGCCGATCACGCCGGTGCAGATCCTGTGGGTGAACATGGTCACGGCGATCACACTGTCCATGGCACTGGCCTTCGAGGCGCCCGAGGCGGATGTGATGCAGCGTCCCCCGCGCGCCGCGGATGAGCCCTTGCTCAACCGCTTTCTGCTGTGGCGCATCCTTTTCGTGTCCGGCCTGATGGTGGCGGGTTCGCTCGGTTTCTTCCTGTGGGAGCAGGCGCGCGGGGCAAGCCTCGAAGCGGCGAGGACGGTGGCGGTGAACGCGCTGGTGGTGGGCGAGATATTCTACCTGTTCAACTGCCGCTTCCTGCTCGCCTCCTCGGTCAATCTGCGCAGCTTCAGCGGCTCGCGCCCGGTGCTCATCGCGATTCTTGCGGTCGCGGCGCTGCAGGCGCTATTCACCTATGCACCGGCCTTCCAGCGATTGTTCGGCACCGTGTCGCTGGATGCCGCGGTATGGTGGCGCATCCTGATGTTCGGTGCATTGCTGTTCGGTGCCGTGGAGATCGAGAAAGCGGTTTTCCGCAAATGGAGGGAATGATGAAGGCGGGCCGTTACGCGTGACGCGGCCCGATATGGCCGTACTGTTATAATCCGTCTATCCCAATTCATATTTGACGCAACGACATGAAGACTCTGATCTGCGGTTCGATGGCATACGACACCATCATGGTATTCAAGGACCATTTCAAGAAACATATCCTCCCCGAGCAGATCCACATCCTGAACGTCGCCTTCCTGGTGCCGGAGATGCGCCGGGAATACGGCGGCTGCGCCGGGAATATCGCCTATAACCTGCACTTGCTGGGCGGGCACCCGCTGATCATGGCGACGGTGGGCGACGACTTTGCTCCCTACACGCAGCGTCTGGAGAACATCGGCCTGCCGCGGACGCATATCCGCCACGTGCCCGGCAATTTCACCGGGCAGGCTTTCATCACGACGGATCTCGACGACAACCAGATCACCGCCTTCCACCCGGGCGCGATGAGCATGTCGCACCTCAACCACGTCAACGACGCCCGGGAAATCACGCTGGGCATCGTCTCGCCGGACGGCCGCGACGGCATGATCAACCATGCGCGCGAATTCGCCGAAGCCGGTATTCCCTTCGTGTTCGATCCGGGCCAGGGCATGCCGATGTTCTCCGGCAACGAATTGCTTGATTTCATCGAGCAGGCAAACTATGTCACCGTAAACGATTACGAAGCCAGGATGCTGCAGGACAAGACCGGCAAGACGCTGGCCGATATCGCTCAACGCGTCACCGCGCTGATCGTCACGCTCGGCGCCGACGGCTCGCTGATCTATGCCGACGGCAAACAGATCGCCATCCCCACGCCGAAGGCGAAGGCCATCGTCGACCCGACCGGCTGCGGCGACGCCTACCGCGCAGGCTTGCTGCACGGCATCCAGCAAGGCTGGGATTGGGAAACCACGGGGCGCCTGGCGTCGCTGATGGGTTCGCTCAAGATCGCCAGCCGCGGCGGCCAGAATCACAAATACACCCGCGCAGAACTGGCCGAACTGTACCAGCAGCATTTCGGGTCACGCATCAAGCTGTAGGCCCGTTGACTGTCATGCCTGTCGACCGGGCATGACAAGAAAAGGAGGCAGCATGAAGATCCCGCGCATGACCGTCATCACACTCGGCGTGTCCGACCTCTCCCGCTCCACCGATTTCTATCGCGAAATCTTCTCGACGCCCCCTGTCACGCAATACGAGGGCGTCACCTTCTTCCCGCTGCCCGGCGCATGGCTTTCGCTGTACCCGCTGGACAAACTGGCCGAGGACATTGGAGAAGAAGTGAAGCTCTCCGCACCGGGCTCGTTCCGCGGTTTTACGCTCGCCTATAACGCACGCAGCAAGGAAGAGATAGCCAGCATCTTCGCCCATGCCGCGAGCGCAGGTGTGCACATCGCCAAGGCGCCGCAGGATACTTTCTGGGGCGGCCACAGCGGTTATTTCAGAGACCCGGACGGCCATTACTGGGAAGTCGCGTGGGGGCCGATGTTCGATTTTGACGAGCACGGTGATTTGCGATTCAAGCCGTGAACGCAGAACTCCTTGCTCACCTCACTGCCGCCATCAGCGATGCCACGCACCTTTCGTTTGAATTGAGAAACGCAGCGCCGGTTGGCGGAGGCAGTATCAATCAATCCTTCCGGCTGGAAGGTACGGATGGGAGCCGATATTTTCTCAAGGTCAACGATGCGCGGCATCACCCGATGTTTATCGCGGAAGCGGCCGGCCTCGATGCCATCGCCGCCACCGGCACGCTGCGCGTGCCGCGAACCGTCGCACATGGCGTTGCGGGCGACCAGGGCTACCTGGTGCTGGAATACCTGGAACTGGGTTCGCGCGGCAATGCACGTTTGCTCGGCGAGAGGCTCGCTGCCATGCATCGCTGCACTGCTGACCAGTTTGGCCTTGCCGGGGACAATTTCATCGGCACCACATTGCAGCCGAATGCCCGGACGGACGACTGGGTCGAGTTCTGGCGCAGGCACCGCCTCGGATTTCAATTGCGGCTTGCGGCAGGGAAGGGCTACGGCGGCCGATTGCAGAGCCTGGGCGAACAACTGCTGGACGCGCTGCCAGCCTTCTTCGCGGGCTATTCGCCGCTGCCGTCGCTGTTGCACGGCGACCTGTGGAGTGGCAACCATGGGTTCCTGGCGGACGGCGCACCGGCGATCTTCGACCCGGCCACCTATTATGGCGACCGCGAATGCGACCTGGCGATGACGGAACTGTTCGGCGGGTTCCCTGAAAGCTTCTACGCAGCCTATCGCACTGCGTGGCCGCTGGATCCTGGGTACGCAACGCGCCGTGACCTGTACAACCTTTACCATATCCTGAACCATGCCAATCTGTTCGGTGGTGGATACGCAACTCAGGCTGAGCAAATGATGCAAAGGTTGCTCATTGAGCATGGTCGATAATATCGTTTGCTATTCTCCCCGATATGCCCCATAGTGCGAACCAGCGATTTTCAAGTCTGTCGTTGTTGTCTGGTTCTTTACCCGCTTTACTTCGGTATTTCTCCCTTCATCATTTTGCCGTCTTGACCATCGCCCTAAGTTCGGGGCAAGTCCCCTTTGTTTGTTT
>JAJXTT010000276.1 GCA_021783525.1 Pseudomonadota bacterium | reverse complement strand
ATGCCAGCACGCTGTTCTGCGTCACCTGTTTTACCTGCTGCGAGCCGGGAATGATCTCTACCACGCTCTCGCCGACCAATGCTTCCTTGATCAGCCTGGCTTTGGCATCCTGCCCGATCAGGTGCACATATTCATTGTCCAGCGACACCTTGACCTGCACTGTCGCGTTGGGCTGCATGCTGACCTCCTGCACGCTGCCGACCTTGAAGCCGATGAACTTGACCGCCATGCCCTTGCTCAGGCCCTGAGCATTGGGAGTGAAGAAGTAGATCGAGGTACTGCGGTGGAAATAATCCTGCCTGGACGCAATCATGGCCAGCACCAGCAGCATGACGCCGATTGCACCCAGCATGAACTGCCTGGTGCGTTTTTCGATGTTCTGCAGTCTCAGGTTGTAGGTGGCCAGTTTCATCCCGGAAATTTGGTCATAGATGAATCACAAGCTGTTTCGGATCGTCCTTGTCGCGGTATTCCTCGAAGCTTACCAGCGCCGAGGTCCGGAATGGGAAGTATAAGCGGAATACCTTGTCGAATTTGACCGCGCGCGCCAACTCCTTGCGCGACAATCCCTCGTTCATGGAATCGTAAATGATCAGTTCCGGACCCATCAGCATGGCCCGCACGAATCCGACTAGTCTCTTTTCGTATAGCGACAACTGATCGGGCAGCTTGAGCAACAGTTCGGACACGGCATTCTCGTCCTGCACGCCGCACTGGACAAGCAACTGTGCCACGTGATCTTCAGGCTTGCCGGCGACTTCGATGCCATGATACTGCACCGGCAGGATGATGTTCTCCCACACGCGCAGGTTACTGATCAAGCCGCCGTTGTGCGGCACGATGACCACACCGGGCTGCTCGCCCAGATTCTGGAGCAGCGCGGATCGCTGGGATTCGGAACGGACGACGAGGCAATACGAATAGCCCGATTGCAGCAGGGCCTGGGTACCTTCTTCTCCATGCAGACTTAATGTAAACATGGGACTTCTCTATGTTTGTTCTTTAAGGAGAAGTAAGGAATAAATTGGTAGGCGCGATTGGACTCGAACCAACGACCCCCACCATGTCAAGGTGGTGCTCTAACCAGCTGAGCTACGCGCCTGTAAAAGGCCGCGCATTGTAACCGAACGGATTCGGAGCGCCAAGAAATTATTGCGGGTACTGGAGCCTTTCGGCGAAATTGCGCCTTTGATCAGTATTGACCGGAGGCGTAACTTTGGTTGCGGCATAACCTGTCGCGGCAGGTAAGCCTCCGCCGAAGTTACGCCTTTAATCAGTATTGACCTGATGCGTAACTTTCAAATCTTGTGTACTCGCCACGGAAGGTAAGCCTTACCGTACCGATCGGGCCGTTACGCTGCTTGCCGATGATGATCTCGGCCGTGCCCTTGTCCTGCGATTCCGGGTTGTAGACTTCGTCGCGATAGATGAACAGGATCAGGTCGGCATCCTGTTCGATAGCGCCTGATTCGCGCAGGTCGGACATCACGGGACGTTTGTTGGGGCGCTGTTCCAGGCTGCGGTTGAGCTGTGACAGCGCGATCACCGGCACGTGCAATTCCTTGGCCAACGATTTAAGCGAACGGGATATCTCGGAAATCTCGGTCGCGCGGTTCTCGCTCGCCTTGCCGGACGGTGACGACATGAGCTGGATATAGTCGATGATCACCAGGCCAAGGCCGTTGTTCTGCCGGTGCAGCCGGCGCGCGCGCGAGCGCAATTCCAGCGCATTCAGGCCGGGGGTCTCGTCGATAAAGATCGGCGCGTCGTTAAGCAGGCCCAGTGCATGGGTCATGCGCGACCAGTCTTCGTCTTCCAGTTTTCCGGTACGCAATGTGTGCTGATTGAGCCGTCCCACCGAACCGATCATGCGCATCGCCAGTTGCGCGCCCCCCATTTCCATACTGAAGATCGCCACCGGCTTGCCTTCCAAGGCCACGTTCTCCCCGATGTTGATGGAGAACGCGGTCTTGCCCATACTGGGGCGCCCCGCGACGATGACCAGATCACCGGGCTGCAGACCGGAAGTCATGCGATCCAGATCGGTAAAGCCGGTTGCGGTACCGGTCACGTCGCTGGCGTTGTCCCGTCCGTACAGGGTCTCGATGCGCTCCACCACCTGGGTCAACAACGGCGGCATGGCAACAAAGCCCTGGCTGCCGCGCTCGCCTTCTTCATTGATCTCAAGGACGCGGCTTTCTGCCTCATCCAGCAACTGTCCCGCGGAGCGTCCACCCGGATTGTAGGCGCTGGTCGCAATCTCGCTGCCCACTTCCACCAGTTTGCGCATGATGGCGCGCTCGCGCACGATCTCGGCATAACGGCGGATGTTGGCTGCAGAGGGCACGTTCTGTGCCAGTGTGCCCAGATACACCAGGCCACCTGCCTTCTCCAGTTCGGCATTGCTCTCCAGTGATTCCGCCACCGTGATTACGTCAACCGGCTGGGCACGTTCGGTCAAGCGCCCGATGTGGCGCCAGATCAGGCGATGCTCGTTGCGATAGAAATCGCTCTCGCTCAGGAGATCGGCAACCTTGTCCCACGCACTGGTATCCAGCAGGATGCCGCCCAGCACCGACTGCTCCGCCTCCACGGAATGCGGGGGAAGCTTCAGGGATTCGAGCTGGGAGTCAGCAACGGGAACGGAAAAATTTTGCATGGTGCGACCGCAAATTTCGGGAGGGTGATTCTACACTTTTCGGGCAACAAAAAAGGGCTGTTCCCAGCCCTTTTTCTTAACCACATGACAACGCTGGGTTAGCTTTGCATAGCCAGCTGACTAAGCCGCCAAACTACGGCGGCCAAGTCATTGGTTACTGCTCGCCCACCACTGTCACTGTCACGTTTGCGACCACATCCGGATGCAGCGAAATGGTGACCGGATGATCGCCGATCTGCTTCAGGTGGCCGGTAGCCATACGAACCTGGCCCTTTTCGACCTTGTGGCCTTGTGCCGCCAGCGCCGCCGCAATGTCCGCATTGGTCACTGAACCGAACAGCTTGCCGTCCACACCTGCCTTTTGCACGATCTGCACGGTCAAGCCTTCCAGCTTGGCGCCGCGAGCCTGCGCATCGGCCAGTTTGGCCGCTTCAGCCGCTTCCAGTTCTGCACGGCGTGCAGCGAAATCCGCAACGTTGTTTTCCGTCGCAC
>JAJXTT010000275.1 GCA_021783525.1 Pseudomonadota bacterium | reverse complement strand
CTGGCCGAGCGCCTGAAGGATGCAAGCCTGGTGTCGCCGGTCACCGCGACGGGCAATTTCTCCTACCTGTCGGAGCGCGCGTCGGGCGAGAACTACATCCTGCTGGGTGACGCCTTTGCCTTTATCGATCCCGTGTTCTCTTCCGGCGTGTTCCTGGCGATGAACAGTTCCTTCGTCGGCGCCGATACGGTGGAGACCTGCCTGGACAAGCCGCAGGAAGCTGCGCAGGCCTTGAAGAAATTCGACAAGGCCATGATGCGCGGGCCGAAAGTGTTCTCCTGGTTCATCTACCGCATCACCACGCCGGCGATGCGCGACCTGCTCATGTATCGGGGCGCCGAGAGCAGGATCAAGAAGGCGCTGATCTCGGTGCTGATCGGCGATGTCTACCGCACGAACCGCTACGGGTTCTGGTTGTTCATGTTCAAGGTGATGTATTACGGGCTGACCCTGTCCAACCTGAAGGCCAGCTTCGCCGCCTGGCGCAAGCGCAAGCGCTCCATTCGTGTCGTCGAGATGGGTGTGGCAGGCTGATGCAAGGTAACGGCAATCAATTCGGACTGGCCTATCTCGATGCCAGTGAGGTCGGCGCCTATCTGGAGGATCACAACGGCCATGTATTGAGCGTGATCGGTTTCGGCCGCGAGATCGCGCTGCCGGAGACGGCATGTGCGCCGCTGTGGATCGACATCCCGGTTCTGGGCGGAAAGGAAAGCAGCTTCGAAGTCTGGTCCAGCGATGCGCCGGTGGCGGCATGCGAGTACCGGGACATGCGCGGCGCCAGCGACGGCAAGGTGCTGTTCGGCAGCGTGGCGCTGGAGCAGCATGCCGGGGACACACTGGAGAAGCTGGCCGCGCAGGCTTACATGCAGATCTTCGGATTCATCGATCACTTCGGTTTTCGCAACCTGTTGCGCGTCTGGCATTACTTCCCGCAAATCAACGAGGACGAGAACGGCCTGGAACGCTACCGCGGTTTCAATGTCGGCAGGCATGCGTCGTTTGTCGCGAACGGGCGCAGCATAGGCGAAGAAGATGTCCCGGCGGCCAGTGCGCTGGGCAGCAACAGCGGTTCGCTGGTGATCTATTTCATGGCTTCCCGGCTGCCCGGCAAGGCCGTGGAGAATCCGCGCCAGGTCAGCGCCTATCACTATCCGCAAATGTTCGGCCCGAGCAGCCCGATCTTCGTGCGCGCCATGTCGGCGTCGCTGGGCGGGCAGTATTGTTTCTTCATCTCCGGTACCGCCAGCATCGTGGGCTATGAGACGCTGCATCAGGGAAATACGGAAAAACAGGTCGCCGAGACGCTGCTGAATATCCGCACCCTGCTGCAGCAGGCGCCGCATTACGATCCGGCCCGGGGACGCATGCTGCTCAAGGTCTACCTGCGGCACATCGAGGACCTGCCCATGGTGCGCGGGAAAGTGCAGGCCGAATTCGGCACGGCATGCAGGGCAGTCTATCTGCATTCCAACATCTGCCGATCCGATCTGCTGGTGGAGATCGAGGGTGCCTATTTCGACGATGCGTCGTAGCGCAGGGGTTCTGAGCGCATGAAGAAACTGGTTCTGTCCGCATCCGTTGTGTCGTCCCTGCTTTGCCTTTCCGCCGCCCGCGCGCAAACCGAACTCAAACCGCAGTGGGAAGCGGGCGCAGGTTTCGCCGCGATCGATTTTCCGATGTACCGGGGTTCGAACGAGCGCCGCGCCTACCTGCTTCCCGTCCCGTATTTCGTCTATCGCGGCGACACGGTCCAGATCAACCGCGAACGCGTGAGGGGCCTCATCTTCAAGCGCGACAGGGTCGAGATGGATATCAGCGTGAACGGTTCGGTGCCCGCCAAGGGGGCCATCGCACGGCAGGGGATGCCCGACCTGGACCCGACGCTAGAGGTGGGCCCGTCGCTCAACGTCCATCTCTACCGTTCCGAAGACCGGAAGACCGGCTTCGACGTGCGCATGCCTGTGCGCGGGGCCGTCGCTTCCGACTTCAGGCATGTCCAGCCTGTGGGATGGCTGTTCCAGCCGCAACTGGACGCAGACTTTCTCGATGCAGGCCATAGCGGATGGAACATCGGCCTGGTGGGCGGGCTGGTTTTCTCCGATCAGCGCTACAACCAGTATTTTTACAACGTCGCCCCGCAGTACGCCACCGCGACACGTCCCGCCTATTCAGTCGGTGGCGGATACGCGGGCACGCAATGCATCCTTGCCGTCAGCAAGCGCCGGCAGGACGGACGCTGGATGGGCGGCTTCATGAAGTGGGACAACCTGAATGGCGCGGTATTTGCAGACAGTCCGCTGGTCACGACCAGGCAGAATTTCACCCTGGGTTTCGCGGTCACATGGACGCTCGACAAGTCGGACAAGATGGTCGAAGTGAATGACGATTGATACGGCGGCGGTCATCAAAACCACATGGCCCTGTGCTACGCTTGGGGCAGAACAAAAAAAGATTCAGGGAAGCGACAAGGCGATGCGGGTCCGGCGACAATTGAAAACCCTGTACGAATACTTCGTGCTGTACGGCGGACTGCTGCTCTTTGCGCTGCTCTGCCTGGCGTGGAGCCTGCCCGCCGGCGTGGTGCGCCACCTGTTGCCGCGGCGCGTGGCGGAGCGCATCGGGCAATACGTGATCATGGTCGCGTTCAGGATCTACCTGTTCGCGGTGCGCGCCAGCGGCCTGGTGAAGTGCGACCTGACAGCGCTGGACGCTTTGCGCGGCGAGCCGCTCATCATCACCACCAACCATCCGGCGCTGATCGACGTCGTCCTCATCGGCTCGCGCCTGCCGCGCATGGTGTGCGTGCTGAAGGCGAACCTGCTCGGCAATCCGCTGCTCGGGGGCGGTGCCAGCATGGCGGGCTACATCAGCAACGATTCCACCGGCAACCTGATACGCCGTGCGGCGACGGCCACGCGCGAAGGCTGCCAGCTGCTGATCTTTCCTGAAGGAACGCGCACCGTGATGGATCCGGTCAACCCCTTCAAGGGCGGCTTCGGCCTGGTCGCGAAGAAAGCGGGCGTGCCGGTTCAGACAGTGTTCATCGAGGCCAGCAGCCCCTTTCTGGGCAAGCACTGGCCTTTATGGAAAAAGCCGGATTTCCCGCTGGTGTATCGCATCCGCCTGGGCGAGCGTTTCGAAGTGAAGGGG
>JAJXTT010000016.1 GCA_021783525.1 Pseudomonadota bacterium | reverse complement strand
AGTGCCGTCCACAGGATATGCTGCATGTTGTGATCGTTCGAGGAAATGCTGATCAGCCAGCCGACCAGGACCAGCGCCGCCGAGATCGCATAACCCGTCAACAGCCACTGAGCGCGCGCAAAGGCGATTCTCCAGTGAACGTCGACGAACCAGGTGGTGGTCTTCCTGCTGCGCAGGTAGATGAAGGCGATCAGAGCGCCGGAGCAGACCAGCGGGATCAGCAGACCAGTCATGCCGATTTTCAGCGCAAGCACCGCCGGGGTCATCAGCAGGTCGAACATGAAGAGTCCGGCGACGAACAGGTTATGCGGGAATTGCGCCTGTCTGACTTCGGCATCGGTAACATTGGCATATTGCATGGTCAGGTCTCCGGATGATGTGTAACGGGCTTGATCGCGGCAAGTTCATGCGCGAACGGGAAGATGTTGCGGTAGCTGACGTAGAGCGAGGTGAAACCGAGCGGCAGCAGCAGGATAAGGCCGATATTGAACGGCAGCAGGCTGAGCACCAGCGCGATGACTTGCATGACGATGCTGTACACCGTGTACGGGATGATATTGCGGAAGGAGCCGGACAGGCTGGCGCGCATGGCGGCGAGCGGCGCGACGTCGTTGAAGAATATCAGCATGGGGGCATATTGCAGCGCAAGCATCAGCACGCAGACCAGCGAGAATCCGACCAGCAGGCTGAACGCCACGCCCGAACCGGAAGCCCACATCGCGTCGATCAGCATCTGCGGATCCGTGGAGGACTTGAAGCCGTCCAGCAGCGCGGATAGCGCATCGCCGCCGATGAACACCATCACCGCGGAAGCGCCTATCATGCCCAGCATGGAGATGCCCCCCAGCGCCATCAAACGGGCCGTATGCTTCCTGAAACCCTCGAACAGCTGGGTCAGCTCGACTTCCTCTTCCTCTTCCAGCGCGCGGCAGACCCGCATGTAACCGGCCATCACGACCGGCATCAGCATGATGGCCAGCAACGGCCCGACCACGGGCACCTTGAGCGCGGCGAACATCGCCAGTGCGCCGACCAGCGCCAGGGAGATGGACATCAGCGGGTTGAGCATGATGAGCTGGTAGCCCTGTTTTACCCAGGTCCATCCGCGTGCGGGGGAGAGTTTGATGATTTCCATTTGAGCCTCGATTCAGAGCCAGACGGTCTGCACCGTGGCGATATGGTTTTGCAGGATACGTTTGAACTGGTCCGGGTTGTGCGCATTCACGATCTCGCCTTCGCGCGGCAAATGCAGGTCGTACAGGCGCGATATCCAGAAACGCAGGGCAGCCACGCGCAACGCCATCGGCCATAGTTCGGCTTCCTTTGTGGTGAACGGGCGCGCGGCATGGTACGCGTTCAGCATGGCACGCGTATGCCCCCTGTCCAGCTTGCCGTCGGCGCTCACGCACCAGTCGTTGACGGTGATGGCGACGTCATAGAGGAGCTTGCCGGTGCAGGCGAAATAGAAATCGATCAAGCCCCCGACGCGCTCGCCTTCCATCAGCACGTTGTCGCGGAACAGGTCGGCATGTATCGTGCCGCGCGGAATATCGGCCAGCGGGTGTCTCGCGTGCAGCTCGACCTCGCTGTCCAGCAGGGCGGTGTCCTGGGGCGGGAGGAATCTTCTTACCTGCCGCGATGCCTCCGCGCGCCACGCCGCGCCCCGCGGGTTTGGCATCTGTTCGCCGAAGCTCAAGCCTGCACTGTGCATTTGCCCGAGCATCGCGCCGACCGCGGCGCATTGGGCCGTGCTGGGCTGCGTCACGGACTTGCCGGAAAGGCGGCTCACGATACAGGCGGGCTTGCCGTGCAGTTCGCCGAGAAAGCGGTTCTGTCGATCGGCGACCGGACTGGGGCAGGGTATGCCGTGTCGCGCGAGATGGGCCATCAGGTTGAGGAAGAACGGCAGGTCGTCCGCGGTGAGCTTTTCGAACAAGGTCAGCACGAAACGTCCGTTGCTGGTGGTGACGAAATAATTGGTGTTCTCGATGCCGGCAGGGATGCCCTGCAGTTCGATCAGGGTTCCCAGGGAATAATTGGAAAGCCAGGCAGCAATGTCGGATTCGGAAACGCGGGTAAATACAGCCATGCGATAGGTCTCGTCAAAAGTAAAACACGCGTAGCGATTCGTTCGCCTCCTCGCCCGCTTGCGGGAGAGGATTGCACCCGCAAGGGGCAGGCCGTAGTTGTAAAGCCGACAAGTCGGCAACAACTACGCGCAGGTGAGGGAACGGGCATGGCATGTTCATTGATAAGGGTGCGGAATTGAGTGCCTGTCAGAAGCGTTTGATGATCCAGCGCGGAACGCGGAAGCCGGTGTCCAAGCCCTCCTGGCGCGCGAACTTGCCGTCGCCCTGATCGTCGACCAGGTAATAAGGCGGACCGTACTTGGGCGTGATCTTGATCATGTACAGCCTGCCCCCGACACGATATTCCTCGATGATCTGGTCGGTTTTCTTGGTGATAGTGACCTGCGGCTCGTCGATGGGTTCGTCCGCATTCATCGGGGGGGGAGGAGGAGGCTCGGTTTTGGCGGGGGCCTCCGGTTGGGCCGCATGGGCGCTCAGGCTCAGGCAGGCGATTGCGGCAAGATAGATGGGGCGCATGATGTTCACCGGTTGAAATGAATGGTCGGATTCTATCCGATACGGGTCAGAGATTGAGTTGCATCTCGAGCTCGGCCACTGAAGGCTCGAAGCCGCGGGTCTCGTAGTGCTTGAAGATGGCGGCCACGATCTGCTCGGGTTCGTCGATGACCTGGATCAGGTCCATGTCGCCGGCCGCGATCATCTGTTCTTCGAGCAGGCTGGTCTTGAACCATTCCACCATGCCGCCCCAGAACTTGCTGCCGACCAGGATGATGGGCATGCGCCGGGTCTTGCCGGTCTGCACCAGCGTCAGCGCCTCCATCAGCTCGTCCAGCGTGCCGAAGCCGCCGGGCATCACCACATAGGCGCTGGCGAACTTGACGAACATCACCTTGCGCGTGAAGAAGTGGTGAAAGGTCTGGCTGATGTTCTGGTAGGGGTTGTTGTGCTGTTCGTGCGGCAGCTGGATGTTGAGGCCGACGCTGGACGATTTGCCGTAGAACGCGCCCTTGTTGGCCGCTTCCATGATGCCGGGGCCGCCGCCGGAGATCACCGAGAAGCCGGCATCCGACAGCAGGCGCGCGATCTCCTCGGTGAGCTTGTAGTAGGGATGGTCGTGCGGGGTGCGCGCACTGCCGAAGATGCTGACGGCGGGGTGGATGTCGCGCAGGCGTTCGGTCGCCGACACGAATTCTGACATAATGCCGAACACCCGCCAGGATTCCTTCGATTGCATCAACTCGGGCGATTGCATGGGTGGAAGTTTCATATCGTTGTTCATCTCGGACCTCAAGCATGAAGACATTATTATTGGTGGACGGCTCGTCCTATCTGTATCGCGCTTTCCATGCCATGCCGGACCTGCGCAGCCCGCGGGGCGAACCGACCGGCGCGATCTACGGCGTGCTCAATATGCTGCGCCGCTTGCGTGCCGACTACCCGGCAGATTATAGCGCTTGCGTGTTCGATGCGAAGGGCAAAACGTTCCGCGACGACTGGTATCCGGAATACAAGGCGCATCGTCCGCCGATGCCGGACGACCTGCGCCTGCAGATCGAGCCGCTGCATGAAGTCGTCGCGGCGGCAGGCTGGAACATCCTGATGGTCGACGGCGTCGAGGCGGATGACGTCATCGGCACGCTGACGCACGAGGCCTCGCGGAACGGTACGCGTTGCATCGTCTCGACCGGCGACAAGGACCTCACCCAGCTGGTCAATTCGCATGTCACGCTGGTGAACACCATGAGCAACGAAGTGCTGGACGAAGCAGGCGTGCTGGCCAAGTTCGGCGTGGAGCCTGCGCGCATCGTGGATTACCTGGCGCTGGTCGGAGACACAGTGGACAACGTGCCGGGTGTGGCCAAGTGCGGCCCCAAGACGGCGGTGAAATGGCTGACCCAATACGGCACGCTGGACAACCTGCTGGCACACGCGGATGAAGTGGGCGGCGCCGTCGGCGACAACCTGCGTGCCGCACGCGACTGGCTGCCGATGGGGCGCAAGCTGGTCACCGTGAAATGCGATGTGGCGCTGGACAGGAAGTTCGATGAGCTGGCCGCGCCTGCGGCCGACATCGAAAAGATGAAAGCGCTGTTCGAACGTTTCGGGTTCAAGTCGTGGCTGCGCGAAGTCTCTCACCGCTCCCCCGTGGGCGGGGGAGGGGTTGGGGGAGAGGGGCGTTCCGGTGATGTCACCTCGACCCTCACCCCAACCCTCTCCCGCCAGCGGGCGAGGGAGCAGGAGCCGCGCCAATTCGAGCAGGCACCGTTACCCTCGACGGTTAACGACACTTCCAGCTACGAAGCCATCCTCACCGACGCCCAGCTCGATGCCTGGCTGCACAAGCTGATGGCGGCGCCGCTGGTGAGCGTGGACACCGAGACCACCGGCCTCGATGGAATGACCGCCCAACTGGTCGGCATCTCGTTCAGCGTCGAAGTGCATCAGGCGACCTATCTGCCGCTGGCGCACCATTATCCCGGCGCGCCGGACCAGCTCAACCGCGAGCATGCGCTGAATAAGCTCAAGCCCTGGCTGGAAAGCCCGGCGCACAAGAAACTGGGACAGAACCTCAAATACGACGAGCACATCTTCGCCAACCACGGCATCGCGCTGGCGGGCATCGCCGAGGACACGCTATTGGAATCCTACGTGCTGGAATCGCACAAACCGCACGAGATGGGCAACCTGGCGCTGCGCCATCTGGGGCTGTCGACGGTGAGCTACACCGACGTGGTGGGCAAGGGCGCGAAGCAGATCGGCTTCGACCAGGTTGATCTGGAGACTGCCACGCGCTACGCTGCGGAAGATGCCGATATCACCCTGCAATTGCACCAGACACTGTCGCCCCAGTTGCAAGGCCGTCTGGGTGAGGTGTACCGGGACATCGAAATGCCCGTGCGCGAGGTGCTGTTCAAGATGGAACGCAACGGCGTGCTGATCGACAGCGGCAAGCTGGCGAGGCAGAGCCACGAGCTGGGCGAGAAGATCATGGCCATCGAAAAGCAGGCGTTCGAGCTGGCCGGGCAGCCGTTCAACCTGGCCTCGCCCAAGCAGTTGCAGGAAATATTGTTCGACAAGCTGGGCATCCCTTCGAAGAAGAAAACAGCCACCGGCTCGCGCTCGACCGACGAAGAAGTGCTGCAGGAACTCGCGCTCGACTACCCGCTGCCCAAGATCCTGCTCGAGCATCGCGGCATGGCGAAACTGAAATCCACCTACACCGACAAGCTGCCGCAGATGGTGAATGCCAGGACCGGGCGTGTGCACACCAGCTACTCGCAAGCCGTGGCGGTCACCGGGCGCCTCGCGTCCAGCGACCCCAACCTGCAGAATATCCCGATCCGCACGCCCGAAGGCCGCCGCATCCGCGAAGCGTTCATCGCGCCCGCCGGATCGCGCATCGTCTCCGCCGACTATTCGCAGATCGAGTTGCGCATCATGGCGCACCTGTCCGGCGACGAAGGCCTGCTCAAAGCCTTCGCAGCCGGTGAGGACATCCACCGCGCGACCGCGGCTGAGGTGTTCGGCGTGCCGCTGGATGCGGTGAGCAGCGAACAGCGCCGATTTGCCAAGGTCACCAACTTCGGCCTCATCTACGGCATGTCCGCCTTCGGCCTGGCCTCGCAACTCAACATCGAGCGCGGTGCGGCCCAGCAATACATCGACCTCTACTTTGCGCGCTACCCCGGCGTGAAACGCTACATG
Source organism: Pseudomonadota bacterium (assembly GCA_021783525.1). Lineage (GTDB taxonomy): Bacteria > Pseudomonadota > Gammaproteobacteria > Burkholderiales > Gallionellaceae > Sideroxyarcus. Next base: position 8,333 of record JAJXTT010000016.1, on the reverse strand, counting down.
GACAGCACGCGCGAACAGGCCAAGGCGCAGGGCTTTGTCGAGACCTGGTTCGGTCGCAGATTGTGGCTGCCCGAGATCAACGGTGCCAACGGCATGCGCCGCCAGGCCGCCGAGCGCGCCGCCATCAACGCTCCGATGCAGGGCACCGCCGCCGACCTCATCAAGCTCGCGATGATCGCGGTCCAGGATTGGCTGGAAAAAGAAAAGCTGGAAACGATGCTCATCATGCAGGTGCATGATGAACTGGTTCTGGAAGTGCCGCAGGCAGAGTTGACTCTGGTGAAAGATAAAGTGCGGGAGTTGATGTGCGGGGTGGCGGGGTTGAAGGTGCCGCTGGAGGTGGGGTTGGGTGAGGGGGGAAATTGGGATGAAGCGCATTAATAAATAGATTTCCGTTCGTGCTGAGCCTGTCGAAGCATGAGCGGACGACCCTTGTGACCGTTCGTCCAGAGCTTATCGAAGGATGGGCGCAGCCCGCTGGTTTTGTCCCCTCTCCCATCGGGGGAGGGCCAGGGTGGGGGAACACTTTTTGCGCTCCCTCTCCCTTTAAAACCAACATCGTCGGTGGTGGCCCGACTGCTGAAGCCGTTCGTGGTGAGCTTGTCGAACCATGAATGGCTGGGTGCATGGTTTGCCGGGGGTTGCCCGGCGGCAAGTCACTTTTCTCGTCTTGCCGAGAAAAGTAACCAAAAGAGGGCGCCCCCGGTGCGCCGCCCCTTCGGGGTTCCCTGCGTTGCTCGACTGGTCAGGCCTCCTCATAAACTCGCACGACCCGCTGCGCGGTCACGTGCTCAAACATATTCGTCGGACTACCCCTGACCAGCCTGCGCTACTCGGCGGCGCACAGGGGAAGAAAAAGCGAAGATCAAAACCAAATGGTGGGCAACAAGTTGCCCACCATAGTCAAAACAATCTGACTTGGTTACATTAGGGCCTAATATCACTTCTTACGAAGAAATTTATGTCCAGAGCAAGCGTGAGTTTTGCGCAATCGATTCTTGATGCAGAAAATCTACTCAAGCATTTCAATGTGCTTAATACCAAACCCCCTCCTCCAGAGATCGAAGTATTGAAGCGTGCTGGTTTAATTATGGCCATGACTGCTTGGGAAACATATGTGGAAGACAGGGTGTTGGAAGTTGCTGCAGAAAGACTTCTTGTGGTGGCTGATGCTTCAATTTCTGCATTTGTTCAGTCCAAGCTCGACGAGGAAATCAAGCGCTTACACAATCCGACTTCCGATAAGACAATTCAACTGTTTCGAGACTATGCTGGCGTTGACCTTACGGATAAGTGGTTTTGGAATAACTTCGATGCCAAGACAGTTCGTGAGCGCCTGAATCAGTACATCAAATTGCGTGGAGATGTTGTTCATCGATCGCGGCCTTTAACTCAAGGGTCTGCGAATGCGCATCCAGTAACGAAAGAAGACTTGGAGAAGGCTGTACGTTTCTTGAAAGATTTAGTGCAGGCAACAGAAAGGGCATTAGTTCCGACTGACTAATAGCCTAGTGGCGTGGGCACGACATGCCCACGCTATGGTTTCAGGTTTTGACTTTTCTTTCCCTTGAGCGCCGCCTCGATATTTCGCCAACAAGCGGAGGTTCAGGCGAGCACTGTTCGAGCTCCGCAGTGGGGCACGTTTTGTGTGCCCCGCCAGGGCGAGTTGCGCAGCCCCGCTTGCTGGTGAAATATCAAGGGAACCCCGCAGGGGCGGCAAACCGGGGTCGCCTTCTTTTTGGTTACTTTTTCTCTGGCGAAGCAAGAAAAAGTGACTTGCCGCCGGGCAACCCCCGGCAATCTATGCGTCCCGCCATTCATGGTTCGACAAGCTCACCACGAACGGCTTCAGCTGTCGGTCTACCCCCGACGGTTTTGATGTTGATTTTGATTTCGGAGAATCCGCGTGGGCACAGAAAAGTGCCCACCCTACATGCTGGAACGTTCATGCTTCGACAGGCTGATCATTCGACTAGGCTGTCAAAGGACGCTAGCCAAGTCGCTGGCTATCAGCACGAACGGCTGTAATTGCTGTCCCTCAATGCACAGCGCGTTGCGCGGCACTCAGAACGAACGGCTGATTGAATTTGGAGAATAAATGCAGTCCTTCTGCCATTGGGAAAACGACACGCTCGTCCTCAACATCCTCGGCCGCCCGCGCGCCAAAAAGACCAGGATAGGCAAAGTCATCGGCAAACAGCTGGAGATCCACGTCGCCGAGAATCCGGTGCGCGGACGAGCGACCGCGCATCTGGTGACATACCTCGCCGGGCAGTTTCAGGTGCCCGAGAGCGCGATCACGGTGGTGTTCGGGGTATACAACGTCAACAAGCAGTTGCGCATCGTTGCGCCAAAGCGGCTGCCTGCAGTGATCGCGAAGCAGCCGAAAGAAGCGGCCTTGCAGGTGTGAACGAAGAGTTGGATCCCGCCGCGGTCACGGGCGGCGCGAATGGAACCGCGTATCAGCCGAAGAACCTCTTCAGGGCCACGCCGAGCCAGCCACCGGCGACCTTGCCTTCCATGCCTTCGACCCCCAGCATCTTCCTGACGCTCTCCGCATAGTCCGCGTCGTCGCCCTTGATGTGATTGACCAGCCATATCTTCAGCATGGAAAGCAGTTCCGGTGCGACATCGTCCCCGGCCGCTGCACGCTTCTGGAATTCGGCCACGCGCTTGGTGAAGATGTCGTGCACGCGCTTGTGCGCCCTGACGAACGGATAACCGGCTTTTTCCTGCAACTCTTCCTCGAAAGCGAAATGAGTGAGGGTGTAATCGACCAGTTCGTTCAGCACATGGTTGGTTGCCTGTCTGTCGCCCTTGTCGTTGGCTTCATTGAGTTCGTTCAGGTAGTCGACGATGCGTTTATGCTGGCCGTCGATGACGTCAATGCCGGTATCCAGGTCACTGGACCAATGCAGGTATGCCATAATTCCTCCTAGTAAACGCCAATTTGTATTGGTCTAATTTCCGAAGCGAGGCATTGTTTCTTACCCTTACTCCGGAGTCAATCATTAAAAGTTTAAGTGATCTCCCCGGGCTCCGCGTATGAGCACTCCCTTACCTGCAAAGTCTCGCAGCCTGTTGCGCCGCTACCTGGTGGCGGGCTATGCCGCGTTCATCGTGTATGCGAGTCTTTCGCCATTCCTGGGCTGGCAGGAGCAGGGTCTGGAGTTCTGGGCCGTTCTCACTTCGCCGCTGATGCTGACCTATTCCGGTTTCGACGCGCTGAGCAATCTGCTGGCCTACCTTCCGTTCGGCATTTTGCTCGCGCTCAATTTGCTGACCTATTTTGGCAGTGTGCGCGGCGTGTTGTTGGCCACCCTCCTGGCAATCGGACTCTCCGTCGCAATGGAATATCTGCAGATGTATCTGCCCATGCGCACCAGTTCCAACGCGGACATCCTGGCCAACGGCATCGGCGCTTTTGCGGGCGCCTTGCTGGCGGTATCCCTCGCGAACCGTCCCTGGTTCATTCGCGTGACGAGATGGCGTATCGGCTTGTTCCGGCAGGGGGCCGGGGTGGATTTCGGGCTTGCCCTGGTGATGTTGTGGATGTTCGCGCAGATCAACCCTTCCTTGCCCATGCTGGGAAACGTGTTCATCACCGAGCCGGCCTACCGGATGTTCGTCGCGATCCCGGAAGCGCCGTTCAGCGTATGGGAAAGCGTGGCGGTCGCGCTGAACCTGCTGATGGTGGGGGCGCTGCTGTTGACCTTGCTGCGGGTACGCCGCCATGTGGTCGTCGGGCTGGCGCTGATGCTCGGCGTGGTTGCCCTCACAAAATTCGTCGCGGCGGCGCTGCTGCTCAAATCCTGGGCGATGCTGTTGTGGCTGAACAGCGAAGCCATATTGGGCATCGTGGCCGGTGTGGTGCTGATCACTGCCATCTCCTGGTTGCCGCGATCGCGGCTCATCTGGGCGACCGCGCTGGGGGCGCTGAGCTACGTGGTGCTGGCGAACTGGGTGCTGGACAGCGGTACGCCGTCCGCCGCGATGCGCCTGTACCAATGGCGATTCGGGCACCTGCGCAATTACAATGGACTGTCGCATAATGTTTCGCTTGTTTTTCCGCTGCTGCTGGGCGGATATCTCTGGTGGGTGCGTTCCGCCCGCCATCTTGAAGAAGGAAAGAAATGAGTCACTACGACAAGCACGTGTTTTTCTGCGTGAACCAGCGTCCTGCCGGTGAGGATTGCTGCAACAACCACAAAGCCCAGGCTGCGCGCGACTACGTCAAGGACAGGGTCAAGATGCTGGATATCTCCACGGAGAAGAACTTCATCCGCATCAATTCGGCGGGCTGCCTGGGCCGCTGCGATCTGGGGCCGGTGCTGGTGGTCTATCCCGAGGCGGTCTGGTACACCTATGTCGACCAGAGCGACCTGGACGAGATCATCGAGGAACACCTCAAAAACGGGCGTGTGGTGGAGAGGCTGAAGATCTGATGGCGACCGTTCTGGAGAAATTCTCAACCACGGGCCCGGCGGGGCTGATCGAGGGTGTCGTGCACACGCCCGATGAGATCGCCTGCGGCATTGCCGTGGTCGCCCACCCCTTGCCGACCATGGGCGGCACGATGGAGAACAAGGTGGCGGTCATGCTGGCCAAAACTTTCGCCGAACTCGGCTGCGTCACGCTGCGCTTCAATTTTCGCGGGGTGGGCGCGAGCGAGGGCGAATTTACAGGGGGGGACGGCGAAGAGCAGGACATGCTCGCCATCGTGCGCTTTGCGCAGGAGCAGTTCGGCGAAGAGCTGCCCCTGATCCTCTCCGGATTCTCTTTCGGCGGTTACGTTGCCGCGCGCACCGCGCTGCTGGTGCATCCGCAGCATCTGATCCTGGCCGCGCCGGCTGTCGGGCGTTTCGCCATGCCGGCTGTCGCGCCCGACACGCTAGTCATACACGGCGAGCACGACGACGTGGTACCGCTGGCGGATGCCCTGGAATGGGCCCGTCCGCAGCACCTGCCCATCGTGGTATTGCCGCAGGCCGAGCATTTCTTCCATGGACGACTGACACAATTGCGCGATATCGTCAGGCGGCATTTCACCGGGATCGAGTTGTGAAGCAGAAACGCAAGAACAATCAGCCACAGAGGACACAGAGAGATTCGAGCCGGGTTTTCTCTGTGAGCTCTGTGTCCTCTGTGGCTTATAAGGGCTAAACATGAATGTAGTCATCCGTGCGAGCGGCCTGCAAAAATCCTATGGCGGACAGCGCGTGGTGGACGGGCTCGACCTGTCCATCGGCAAAGGCGAATGCTTCGGCCTGCTGGGCCCCAACGGTGCCGGCAAGACCACGACCCTGCGCATGCTGCTCGGGCTGATCGCGCCGGATGCGGGCACTGCCATGCTGCTCGACCTGCCCGTGCCGCAGGCCGCGCGCGAGGCGCGCATACGCGTCGGCGTGGTGCCGCAGATGGACAACCTCGATCCCGACTTCACGGTGGCCGAGAACCTGCTGGTGTACGGGCGCTATTTCGGCCTGCACGACAGCGAGATCGAGGCGCGCATCCCTGCGCTGCTGGAATTCGCCAGCCTCACGAACAAGCGCAATGCGAAAGTGCCGACGCTGTCCGGCGGCATGAAGCGGCGCCTGACGCTCGCACGCGCGCTGGTGAACGACCCCGACGTCATCTTCCTCGACGAACCGACCACCGGCCTCGACCCGCAGGCGCGGCACCTGATCTGGCAGCGCCTGCGCGAGCTCACGCAGCAGGGCAAGACCTTGTTGCTCACGACGCACTTCATGGACGAAGCCGAGCGCCTGTGCCATCGCCTCGCGGTAATGGACAACGGGAAACTGATCAGCCAGGGGTCGCCGCGCGAATTGATCGAGCAGAACATCGAACCGCAAGTGGTCGAAGTGTTCGGCGAGACTTCCGGGCAGTGGGCGGGCGAGCATGCCGCCGGATATTCGCAACGCTTCGAAGTCAGCGGCGAGTCGGTATTCTGCTACGTAAATGATGCGCAGCCCCTGGTTGCCCATCTGCAGGGACAGAGCGCGCTGCGCTATCTTCACCGCCCGGCGAATCTGGAAGATGTGTTCCTGAAACTGACCGGCAGGGAGATGCGCGAATGAATTTCAAGCCACATTCATCGCAATCCCTGCGTTGGCTGCGGTCTTCGGCTCCTTGCCGTGCAACGGCGACGCGTTACTGGCGAAGCCAGCCGATTGCGGGAGCCGTTGCGTGGCTGCCCTTCCCGCACCAGAAGCTTCGCTTACCGTGTCAGGGCAGCACATGTACTGTCTTCGTCGCCTCAACTTTGCCGCCTTGGCCTTGCTTCGACTGTGACTTGAAATGAACCTGATCTTCCGCATGCTGTGGGTCATCATCCGTTCTTTCTTCATGAAGCGGCTGGACAACGGGAGCTATACGAGCTCGCTCACGTTGCGCGTGTTGCCCAACGACATCGACATCAACTTCCACATGAACAACGGCCGCTACCTGACCATATGCGACCTCAACCGTGTGGATGTGTTTGCGCGCAGCGGCCTTCTGAAAGCGATGTTCAAGCGCGGCTGGATACCGGTCATCGCCGAGCACACCATGACCTACAAGAAACCCCTGAACCTCTTCCAGCGTTACGAAGTGAAGCTGGAAGTGCTGCGCTGGGACGAGAAATACTTCTATATGACCCACACCTTCATCTCCGGGGATCGTGTCGCCGCGGAAGGAACGTCGAAAGGCTGCGTCTATGCGCGCGGCGTCGGCGTGATCAAGCCGATCGATGCTTTTGCGGCGGTAGAAATGGACAGATCGAAATGAGCAACCGGGATTTTGCCTTGCCGAAATTGAGCCTGCGTTTCTTTCCCATCTGGCAGCGCCACTGGCTGGTGTGGAAAAAGATCGCGGCGCCCTCCATCCTCGGTCACCTGGCCGATCCGGTGATCTACATGCTGGGTCTGGGTTACGGGCTGGGCAGCCTGCTGCCGACCATGGGCGGCATGTCCTACATGGCGTTCCTCGCCGCCGGTACCGTGTGCTACAGCACCATGAACAGCGCCAGCTTCGAGGCGCTGTATTCCGGCTTTGCGCGCATGCACGAACAGCGCACCTGGGAGGCCATCCTCAATACCCCGGTCTCGCTGGATGACGTGGTGTTGTCCGAGATCCTGTGGGCGGCCACCAAGAGCCTGATGTCGGGCGCGGCTGTGCTGGCCGTGATCTGGGTGCTCGGCCTGTCGCATTCGCTCATGTCGCTGTGGATGATTCCGCTCGCCCTGCTGATCGGTCTCGCCTTTGCCTCCCTTGGCCTGATCATGACCGCGCTGGCGCCTGCCTATGATTTCTTCATGTACTACTTCACGCTGGTCATCACGCCGATGATGCTACTATGCGGCGTGTTTTTTCCGGTCACCCAGTTGCCGGAAAGCATGCAGGCGGTCGCCGGCGTCTTGCCGCTGACGCACGCGATAGACCTGGCGCGGCCCCTGATGGGCGGCGCGATCCCGCCGCAGGCATTGCTGCATATCGCGGTGCTGCTGGCGTATACGCTGGTCGCTTTCTATGTTTCGCTGGTGTTGTTCCGGCGCAGGTTGTCGAGGTAATTGTCAAAAATTCGTTCGTGGCGATAACCAACGACCTGGCCGGCGTACTTCGACAACCTGGTCGAATGGCTAGTAGCTTCATCAGTGTGTCGAACCATGAATGGCTCTGCGCAAGTCAGCTTCAAGCGCCGTCCATTCCTTCGACAAGCTCAGGACGAACGGAATGATTTAATTTGAGGAATCGTCATGTTGTGGCTCAAGGCTTTTCATATCTTCTTTGTGGTCAGCTGGTTCGCGGGGCTGTTCTACCTCCCCCGCATCTTCGTCAATCACGCGATGGCGGAAGAGCAGGCTGTGCGCGAGCGCCTGAAGCTGATGGAGCGCAAACTGTACAAATTCGTCACGCCGATCGGCCTGCTCGCAGTCGCTACCGGCCTGTGGCTGTGGCTGGGCCATCTCGACATATTCAATGGCGGCTGGATACATGCCAAGGTCGCGCTGGTGGCCGGACTCATCGCCTACCATCTGTATTGCGGCCATCTGGTCAAGGTGTTCGCCGCAGATCGCAACACGCGCAGCCACGTCTGGTTCCGCTTCTTCAATGAAGTGCCGGTGCTGGTGTTGCTGGCGGTGGTGATTCTGGTTGTTGTAAAACCCTTCTAGCCACAGAACTCGCAGAGCGCACAGAGTTGGAGCAGTGGTTTTCTCTGTGGTCTCTGTGTACTCTGTGGCTAATAGCTCTTTTCTGGATTGTGTAAATGCCTGATTTTTTCGCCACTTGTCCGCGCGGACTGGAGAAACTCCTCGCCGATGAACTCGCCGGTTTCGGCGCCACGGACGTGC
>JAJXTT010000274.1 GCA_021783525.1 Pseudomonadota bacterium | reverse complement strand
TTCATGGTGCTGGGGTTCCTGCTGGCGGGAAGGCGCGTTCTGGAAAGTCGCCGGGCGGCTCGTGCTGAAGTGGTCGTTGCTACCGAAGCGACAGCGGGTTAGTTGCAGGCTGAAATTCCTCCGTTCGTGGTGACCCTTCGACTGTGCTCAGGACTAAAGGCCTTGTCGGACCATGAATGGAGGATGATTGACAAGAGGTTCGTTTGATTGCTCGCCCTTCGACGGGCTCAGGGTAAACGGAAAAATCAGGAGGAACAACATGCAAATCGGCGTCGCTTATTCCGAACCCGCGCAGCAACTCTGGCTGCGCATCGAGGTGCCTGACGAAACGACAGTTCAGGGCGCCATAGAGCAATCCGGCATCCTGAGGAAATTCCCGGACGTCGATTTGAGCGCGTGCGCGGTCGGCATCTTCGGTAAAATAGCCGGGATGGATGCGGTACTCAAACCCGGCGACCGGGTAGAGATCTACCGCGCGATCACGGCCGATCCGGCTACCGTTCCCCGTCGCGCTCTCGCAGGGGAGGACGACGAAGACTAACGCGACCTATCAAGGAACGAGATGGAATCCTCAGCAGCGCTGGAACTCGCGAAACACACACTCCTCGTATTTGGCATCATCCTCGGCATCGGGACGTTCTCCGGTTTGCTGGCCCGCCTGGTAAAGGTTCCCGATGTGGTAGTTTTCCTGCTGGTCGGCATGCTGATCGGCCCGGGCATGCTGGGCTTTGTGGACATCAAGGCAGATTCCACCGTCAACCAGCTCATCCTGATCTTCGGCTCCAGCTACATTCTGTTCGACGGCGGCGCATCGATCCGGCTGAAGGTTCTCAAGGAAGTCTGGATCACGCTCGTGGTGATCGCCACGGTCGGCGTGCTGATCTCTGCAGCGATCACCGGGCTGGCTGCGTATTACCTGCTTGGCCTGCCGGCCATCGTGGCGCTGCTGCTGGGGGCCACGATAGCCTCCACCGATCCGGCGACGCTGGTGCCGGTATTCAAGCAGATCAAGATCAAGGAGCGCGTCGCGCAAACCGTAATGAGCGAGTCGGCTTTCAACGATGCGATGGGCGCCATCATCACTTTCACCGTGCTGGGTATCGCGATGGGGGCAGGCGAATTTTCGGCGGCAGATGCGCTGGTTGACCTGTTCAAGCAATCGGCATTCGGTATCGCAATCGGCGGCGTGCTCGGCTACCTGGCTGCGGTATTGATCGCCCACGAGAAATTCAACTTCCTCGCGGAGTTTGCTCCGGTGGTCACGCTGATGGCGGTGATCGGCGCTTACATGGGAGCGGATGGCGCCCATGCCAGCGGTTTCATGGCGGTGTTCGTGTTCGGCATCATGCTCGGGAACGTCGACTCGCTCGGCTTCAAACGCTCCGCCGAAGAACGCCATGAACTGGAAGACTACATTTTGACCACGGCGCTGATCATGCGCATGTTCATCTTCATCCTGCTCGGCACACAGGTCGATTTCGGGCTGATGAACCAATACCTGTGGGCGGGCATCGGCGTGGTGGTGGTCTTCATGCTGGTCGCGCGTCCGGTCACCGTTTTTGCGTGCGCCTTGCCGGACCGCCGCGCCAAATGGAGCTTCAAGGAAATGCTGTTCATGTGCTGGACGCGCGAGACCGGCGTGATTCCCGGCGCGCTGGCCGGCATGCTGGTCGGCATGAAAGCGCCCGGCGCGCAGATCATCGCCTCCGTCACCTTCATCGCGATCCTGATGACCATCCTGATCCAGGCTACGACCACCAAGTGGCTGGCAAGGAAGCTCGATCTGCTGGTTGAGGACTGATCCGGGGACACGCCGAACAAGTCCCCTCTCCCACCGGGAGAGGGTCAGGGTGAGGGATAACTCGTGAAATTCTCACGCTCATCCCCACCCTTTTTAAGATGCATCGCCAATGCGGCGTCCATCATCGCCAGATGCGTGTCGAACCATTCCGGCAATCCTTCTTTCACGTAAGCGCGTACCAGCGGCAAGTGACCGCGCTTGAGGCTGCGGTTCAGTTGCTGCAGTTCGCCGAGCACGCGGTGGTGTTCCCCTTCGTGTTCAGGCAGCCCGCGGTATTTTGAGGCACGCATCAGCGCGCCTTCCGCCTTGAAATGCGCGGCGGTGTGATTGACCAGCGCCTGGAACAGTGCCGGAAATTCCGTATTTCCGGCAGCGACAAGCGCGGCGACTTGTTCGATGAATTCGCGATGCGTGGAATCCATCTCTTTCATGCCCAGTGTATGGCGTGCGTGATCCCAGAGATTACAAGACTCGCATCGCGATTCGTTTGCCCCCTCTCCCTCCGGGGGAGGGTTGGGGTGGGGGAGAGCGATAGCGAGGTGGCATCGGGCCTGCCCGTTGGCTTGATGCGTGCTCATGCGGCTGCCAGGCTGCCGTTCCAGTTCTGCGCCGCGGTGAGGAAATCCGCCACGTCGGCATTGACGATCTCAATGCCCATCTTGCCCAGGTAGCGCTTTTCCTTGTCGGTCGGGTGCGGAATGAGCGCCCAGCCCGCAGGTTTATCCGCGCCGAAGATGACGTCGGAGAACACCATGCGGTCCGTGTCGCGGTTCAGGCGCATGCCAAGCAGCAGGTAGCGTTTGTTCTGGCGCAGACGTTTGACGAACGACGGGATGGCGAAGCCGCCCATCAGTTCGGTGATGTAATCGACGAAATCGGCGTCCGATGCGATGTAGTTCGACTCCGGAAGCGGCGTGCCCAGCGGCTTGAACAGGATGGGCAGGCTGGTATCGACGCCTTCCTGCTCGATGGCGGAGTAGCTCTTGCCGTCGTGCTTGAACAGGCGGAAGCGGTATTCCTTGCCGGACATCCGCGCGACGCCGACGATCAGCGTGTGCGGCGTAGAAGCATATTGTCTCTGCAATTGCGTGTCGCGGTTGGCGTCGATGAGGTAGGGCAGCTTCTGCTGTGCCAGCCAGGCATGCAATGCGGAAGTGCTCCATTGCGTATCGCGATAGGTGGCGTCGAGGAATTTGTTCACCGCCGAGCGGCCGCGCTTCAGTTCCACATTCATGGCTGCGCGCGGAAACTCGAACATCAGCTTCGGCGCCATCGGCTGGCCGTTGTTCATGGCGATGATCAGGCTGTCGCTGTCGGCGGGGATGGCCTTGCCCGTGGCCGGGTCGATCACGCCATTCAAGGCGCCCGGGCCGAG
>JAJXTT010000273.1 GCA_021783525.1 Pseudomonadota bacterium | reverse complement strand
TGCTGAACACCTCCACGCGCTTGTTCTCGATATCCGAAATCGCGAAATTGGTGCCGCCGCCATACGCGATGGCAACCGGGTCGTCGAACGCACCCGCGCCGGTGCCCTTGGCACCGAAACTGCGCAGAAACTGCCCTTTGGACGAGAACACCCTGACCTGGTTGCCGTCCAGCACCAGCACCTCGTCGTTGGCCGCAATCAGCGAAACCGGGGACGACAGCAGACTCCCGTCTTTCGTCCTGCCAAATTCACCAAGCGATTTCCCGGCAGAGGAATAAGCCAGTACACTTTTACGGGAGGAATCAAGTATGTACAGATCGTCGTTCTGGTCGAACGCCATCGCGACGGGTGAGCTCAACCTGGTTGAATTGTCGCCGTTCAGGGCATTCAGGAACACGCCGTCCTGGCGGAATATCTGCACATTGTGATTGGAACGGTCGGCCACAAACACCATGCCGGCACTGGATATTGCGATTGCCGACGGATTGCCGAATTGTCCGGCGCCGCTCCCTTCCTTGCCCAGGCTGGCGAGCACCTTGCCGCTCTCGTCCACTTTCACGGCGCGATAGCCCTTCTTGTCCACTACCCAGATCCCGCCTGACTTGTCCACAGTCACGGCGGCCAACTGCATATCGTCAAGCTTGATCGCGCCAGCGGCCGCACTCTTGCGGATAATCACCAGACTTTTCTTGTCCTTGCCTATGGCATAAAAGGTCTCCTTGCCATCCCACGCCAGTTGACCCGCCTCTACCGGAATGTTTTCCAGCCACTTTACCGATGCTCTTCCCGCAACTCTGGGCAACGAGTCTAGTGCTTTTCCGGCCTCGACGACGAAGGCCTCGATCAACGATTTCTTTGGATCGCCGACATATACCTGCTGCGCCTTGTCCACTGCCAGCCCGGATACGCTCTTGAACTGCGCCTTGCCTTCACCTTTGGAGCCGAAGCTGTATGCTTCATTGCCGTCGAAGTCATATTTCAGGATGCTGAACCCGGCCTCATCCGCGACGTAGACTCCGTCTTCGGCGACGCACATCGCGCCCGGCTTGCCGCTCTTGGGCAGCGAACGCAGGTACAGGCCTTTCGGATCGTATATCTTGACCGACCTGTCATCCGCATCGCGCACGTATATCCGGCCCTGTGCATCCAGTGCGACGTCCGCCGGCTCTCCCAGTCTGTAGGTCTTTTCCTTTTCCGCTGCGCTGCCCGGAGTGGCGCTCAGCGCCAGCGTGGACAGGAAGACGCCGTTGATACCGTACATCTGTATCCGCCCGTTGCCGCTGTCTGCGACATATATCACGCCCTCATAGGCCGCAACCCCCTGCGGCCCATCCAGCGCTGCGTCGCTCGCGAGATTGCCGCCCGATTTGCTGCCAAAACGGCCGATATACTTGCCCGAGGGCAAGTCGTACATCACGATCTGGTTTGTCTTGCTGTCGGCCACATAGATAGTTGCGTTGGCGACCGAGACGGCTTCCGGTTTCCTTAGCAGTTCAGAATCGCCGCTCTTCGCGGCCAGGGTCATCAAGGTCTTGCCTTCCTGATCAACGACATTCACCGAACCGTCCTGGCTGGTGATGTAGAGATTGCCGCCATAGGCTCCAAGCAATTTGCGCATTTTTGGCGCAGGTATCTCGCTCCGGAAGTCGGCCTTGGAAAAGCCATTGGTCGCGCCGGTTCCGTTATCCGCCGCCCAGACACCGGAAGAGAAAAACAATATTGAAATTACGATGAATATGTTTCGCATGTCCCTGACCTATTCGAAATGATAATCGTATTGTCTTGCCCATGAACTGCCTGGGCTATTGTTCTAAAGGCTTTTATTTTTCTGCGCGATTGAATACGCCATCCCAGTTATCAGGCGGCGGATTCTGTACGAAATACCCACACCGCTCAAGATATATTCTACTGGGTTTGTCTTCCGGTGCGGCGTCCAAAACGGCGGTAAATGCAGCTTGCGCCTTTTCCCATTCCCTGGCCCGGTACAGGGCCAGCGCCGCTTCGAAACGGGCCGCGGTCGGAAAATCCAGGGCAGACATACCTTCCAATGGCTCATAGATGGTAACTGGGAACTGTTTCCCCACGACGCGGATCTTGTCCAGTTCCCTGTATCGGCACATTTCGCGCGTTTTTTGATAGGTTTCTTCGCCGACCAGGTAGGTCACACCGTAGTACTTTGCCGTTCCCTCAAGACGTGCAGCCTGGTTCACCGTATCGCCGATGACCGTATATTCCATTTTCTTGCCCGCAAGGCCGATGTTGCCCGCCACCACCTCTCCGGACTGGAGTCCGCCGCGGATGCTGAACGGTTCCACACCGCTTTCCGTCCATTTGGCATTCAGCGTTTTCATCCGTTCGTTGATCGCCCTGATGCAATCGATGGCCAGCTTCGCGTGGTCGGGCTGCACCAGAGGTGCGCCCCAATAGGCCATGATGCCGTCACCGATGAATTTATCGATGGTGCCGTCATGCTGTTCGATCACCTGCACCATCGCACCGAGATATTCGTTGAGTCGCGACACGACTTCCTGCGGCGGGTGTGTCTCGCTGAAAGAAGTGAATCCCTTGATATCGGTGAACAGCACCGTCACTTCCTTGTTGTCCCCGCCTATCTTCGCCGCGTCGGGATCCTTCTCCAGCCTGGCAACCAGCTTGGGCGACATATAGCTGGAGAACATGGAGCGCATCTCGCGTGCACTTCGCTCCAGCACCAGGTAGCGGAAGCCGCCCCCGATCAGTACGGCAGTGACCGCCGAAATGATCGGGTAGATCATGCTGATCCATTGCCCTGCGTTGAACATGTAATAGGTGAACCAGACATATCCGGCAATCAATACGGCCGTAGCCGGGATCGCTCCGTAGAGGCGCAGCCGCGTTGTCAGGAAGAATGCAACCGTTCCCATCGCAACGATAAAGAGCATATCGATCAGCGCTTCCATGCCTCCCTGGCGAATGTAGCGTTCGCTGACGATGTCGTCGGCAATGGCGGCGTGCAGCTCCACCCCCGGGGTATTACCATTGAACGGCGTAACGCGCATGTCATAGATACCCAACGCGGTCGCGCCGACAAACAAAATCTTGCCCTTCAACTTCTCCGCGGGAATGCGCCCCTTCATCACATCCACGAAGGAATAGCGCGGGTAGATGCCGGGGCCGCCCGCATAGTTGATCCACATC
>JAJXTT010000272.1 GCA_021783525.1 Pseudomonadota bacterium | reverse complement strand
GTGGAAGTGGTCAACCTGAGCCAGGTGCGCACGGTCGAAGTCGGCTACCGTGACAACGTGAAAAACAAGATGCTCAAGGAGTCGCTGATGCTGACCGACGACGAGAACATCATCGACATCCAGTTCGCGGTGCAGTATTTCCTCAAAGATCCAGCCGAATTCCTGTTCAACAACCGCATGCCGGATGACAGGGAAATCGTGCGCCAGGTCGCCGAGACGGCCATCCGCGAGGTCGTGGGCCGAAGCAAGATGGACTTTGTCTTGTATGAAGGGCGCGAACAGGTCGCAGCTTCGACCACCAAGCTCATCCAGGACATCCTCGACCGCTACAAGTCGGGCATCATCGTGAGCAAAGTCACCATGCAGAACGCGCAGCCGCCCGAACAGGTTCAGGCTGCGTTCGACGACGCGGTGAAAGCCGGCCAGGACAGGGAACGCCAGAAGAATGAAGGCCAGGCTTACGCCAATGACGTAGTGCCCAGGGCCAAAGGTGCCGCAGCGCGCCTGATGCAGGAGGCGGACGGTTACAAGCAACGCGTGATCGCCAACGCGGAGGGCGATGCCAGCCGCTTCAAGCAGATCCTCGTCGAATACGAAAAAGCGCCGCAAGTGACCCGCGAGCGTATGTACCAGGACATGAAGCAGCAGATCCTGACCAGCACGAGCAAGGTGATCGTCGACCAGAAGGGCGGGGGAGGCAACTTGCTGTATCTGCCGCTGGACAAGTTGATCCAGAGCACCAATCCTGGTGCAGATCTGCCTTCGGTCAAACCGACGGAACAACTTAATGCTCCGGCGACGGGCGAAGCGCCGACCGCTCCACGCGGCCGCGAAACGTTGTTCGGCCGTGACAGGGAGGCCCGCTAATGAAACTGAATGTGACTAATTTCCTGGTGGCATGCGTGGTCGTGCTGATCCTGGCCAGCATGAGCATCTTCATCGTCGACCAGCGACAGACTGCCATCGTGTTCCAGCTTGGCGAAGTGATGCGCGTCGAGACAACGCCGGGCATCAAGTTCAAGCTGCCGTTGATCCAGAACGTGCGCTTTTTCGATTCGCGCATCCTGACACTGGACAACGCCGATCCCGAGCGGTTCATCACGGCCGAGAAGAAGAACGTGCTGGTGGACTCCTTCATCAAATGGCGCATCATCGATGTGAAGCAGTATTACATCAGCGTGGGCGGGGACGAGGCGCGTGCCCAGACACGCTTGACCCAGACGGTGAATTCGACGCTGCGCGAAGAGTTCGGCAAGCGCACCATCCATGAGGTGGTGTCCGGGCAGCGCGATGAGCTCATGCACATCGTGCAGGAAAAGACCGATATCGATGCGCGCAAGATCGGCGTTGAAGTGTTGGACGTCCGGTTGAAGCGTGTGGATTTCCCGGTCGAGATCAGCGATTCGGTGTACCGCCGCATGGATGCGGAACGCAAGCGCGTGGCCAACGAACTGCGTGCGACCGGTAATGCGGAGAGCGAGAAAATCCGTGCCGATGCCGACAGGCAACGCGAAGTGATCCTGGCGCAGGCGTACCGCGATGCGCAAAAAATCAAAGGCGAGGGCGATGCCAAGGCAACCGCATTGTATGCGGGCGCATTCGGCCGCAATCCCGAGTTTTATGCTTTCTATCGCAGCCTGGATGTCTACAAACAGGGCTTCAAGAACAAGAGCGATGTCATGGTGCTGGACGCCGGCTCGCCGTTCTTCAAGTATCTGAAAGGCCCCGGCAAGGACGGCAAATAATTTCGCATGGGCAATTACTGGCTGGCGGCATTGGGCTTGATGTTGGTGCTGGAGGGGATCATGCCATTCGTGTTTCCCTCCTCCTGGCGCGAAACGCTGCGCAAGGTGTCACAATTTCAGGATGGTCAGGCCCGGTTCATCGGGCTGACGCTGATGTTGAGCGGCTTATTGCTGATTTACTGGGTCAAATAATGGAAATCCTTAAGAATCGTCGTGAGCGGTTTGAGTGCAAGGCGCACGGAGCACAGCGAACGAGACATACCAACTGGGTAGGTGAGGAGCGAGCACCGCGCAACGCGGCAATCGAATCGCGCAACAGATTATTTAAGGTTTCCAGATGAATTGGCTGCTGCCGGAATACATTCAGGACATGTTGCCGGACGAGGCATGGCGCATCGAAAGCATACGCCGGGATGTGCTGGAACTGCTTCGCCGCTCCGGGTATCAACTCGTTTCACCTCCTTTGCTGGAATATGCGGAATCGCTGCTCATCAAGGACAGCGAGGACATGGACCTGCGCAGCTTCAAGCTGGTCGATCAATTGAGCGGACGGACACTGGCGCTGCGTGCCGATATCACGCCGCAAGTGGCGCGTATCGATGCGCATCTGCTCAATCGTCAGGGCGTCACGCGCCTGTGCTACGCGGGCAGCGTGCTGCATACCCAGCCGGCCGGACTGATGCGCACCAGGGAGCCGCTGCAGATCGGTGCGGAGTTGTACGGCCACAGTGGCATCGAGAGCGATCTGGAAGTGCAGCGCCTGATGTTGCAGACATTGGCGCTGGTGGGTATCGAAGGCATCTATCTCGATCTCGGCCATGTCGCCGTGTTCCGCAGCCTGGTGACGCGCGCTTCGATCTCTGCCACGCAGGAAGCCGAACTGTTCAATGCCCTGCAGCGCAAGGACGTACCGGCTCTGCGCGGATTGGTGGCGGGGCTGCCGCAGGACGTACAGGCCGCATTCCTGGCATTGCCGCAACTTTACGGTGGCGTGGAAGTGATCGCCCGAGCCCGTGCCGTCCTGCCCGCTTATCCCGAAGTGACGGCTGCGTTGAATGAGCTGGAACAGGCGGCTGCCAATCTCAAGACCCTGGCGCATGAAATCGGCATCGACATGGCCGAGTTGCGCGGTTACCACTATCACAGCGGCATGGTGTTCGCCGCGTATCATTCCGGCAGCCACGATGCCATCGCATTGGGCGGCCGTTACGACGACGTGGGCAAGGCCTTCGGCCGGGCGCGCCCGGCAACCGGATTCAGCATGGACTTGCGCCAGTTGCACGGCCTGCTGGCCAAGCACGAGCAGCCGAAAGCGATCCATGCGCCATACCTCAAGGATGCGGAACTGGAAGCGGCCATCGAAAGATTGCGGGCGCAGGGCAATATCGTCGCGATCGATCTGCTGGGCAAGGCCGAATACCAGCACGAATTGAATTGCGATC
>JAJXTT010000271.1 GCA_021783525.1 Pseudomonadota bacterium | reverse complement strand
AAGCTTGGCTGCGAAGCCGTAGCCGGGTGTTTTCAGCCAGGCCTTGTCGGCAAAAGTGTCTTTGCTGATGGCGATGAGTTTCGTCATGGTATTCCCCGTTGTCTGTATGCGGGGATTATATCAAGTTTCAGCATGACACAGCCGGAAGCGGGTATAATCGCCACTTTCACAATCATGATACTCGCGGCTGCGTGCCGCAATGGAGAAGAAGCATGGCAGAAGTAACGGTAGACGGAGTCTCCTACGATTTTGACGCATTGAGCGAAGAGGCAAAGCGGCAGCTGTTGAGCCTGCAGGTAACCGATGCTGAGATACAGCGCCTGCAGACATTGATTGCGATTACGCAAACCGCAAGGAATGCGTTTGCTGCAGAACTCAAGGCAGTTCTGCCTTCGAATGCATAAGGAGACGACATGTTTGACAAGATTGCGATAGACGGCGCGGAATACAAGGTTTCAGACCTGGACAAGAGTGTTCTGGAACAGGTGATGAGCCTGCAGAGGGTGGATTCCGAGATACAGAATCTGCATTTCCAGCTTTCGATTGCGCAGAAGGCGCGCGCCGCCTATGCCACGGCGCTGAACGCTGCGCTGCCCAAGACGCGCCAATAACCGGGTCAGCAGGGCGGCCTGTTGCCTGCCAGTTCCTGCAAGGCCTCGGGTTTTCTGATGATCAGCCTGTGCAGATCCTTCTGCACGATGCCCTGCTGCACCAGGACGACCATCGCGCGAGTGACCGTCTCGCGGCTGGTGTTGATCATGTTGGCGATATCCTGGTGGGTGGGCAGGTTCTCTATCACTTCCAGATTGCCGGGCTTGGTCTCCTTCATCAGTTCGAGGAAAGAGTAGACGCGCTTGGATATGCTGCTGATGCCGAGCAGCGAGCGGAATTGCGAGTCCATCTGTATCTTGGCGGCAAGGCTCTGCAGCATGTGCCTTGCGACCGGGGGCGAATTCGTGAACAGGTGCATCGCGAGCGAGCTCGGCAGAAGTGCTACCAGCACATCGCTCAGGGCCACGACCGAGGCGGAGCGCGGAGTATTTCTGATGACTGAGATTTCCCCGAAGAACTCGCCTTCGGAAAGCGTCCTCAGGCTCACCATGCGCCCGTCGTCGGTGATATCGATGACCTGCAGCTTTCCCAACAGCAGGAAAAGCAGCGTGTCACCCGGCGAGCCTTTCTGTATCAGCGTCTCGCGCCGCATGTAGCGCTTGATGCGCAATTCCTTTTTGACCATGCCCATCTCCTCGTCGCTCAGCTGTGCGAGCAGCGGGATCTTGCGCAGGTTGATCTTGACCTGTGTCTTGCCGCCCGCATCGGCGGACAGGCTGTCGTTTTCGTCGGTTTTGGATGTCATTGAGTGCTGCGGTCGGTATGGATGCCGCAATTATAATCCATCGGTTGCGAGCGCATACAGCGTGGTCGGTTTAATTTTTCCGCGCAGCGTTACTTCCTCCAGCAGGATGAAGGAGTGCCGCTTGGCCAGGGCAGCCGTGTTCGGGCCCGTGATGACGTCGTGAGGATAATTGCGCGCCAGCGACTGCAGCCGGGAGGCAACATTCACGCAGTCCCCCACCGCGGTGTATATGCTGCGGGAGGATGAGCCGAAGTCGCCAGCCATTGCGGTGCCGCTCTCCAGTCCTATACGCACGCGCAAAGGCGGTTTGCCTTCGCGCTCGCGTGCCTGGCTCAAGCGCCTGACCGACTGCAATATGCCTTCTGCCGCGTCCAGCGCGAGATCGGCGTGCTCGGCGACCGGAAGAGGTGCGCCCCAGAATGCGACCAGTCCGTCGCCTGTGTACTTGTCTATCGTGCCGCCCTTGTCGAGCACCGGCACCGTGAGGCAGTCGAGAAAGTCGCGCGTGAGTTTGGCGGCCTCCTCCATAGTCAGCGATTCGACCTGACCGGTATAGCCTTCCATGTCGGCAATCAGCGTGGTGACCTCGCGCCTTGCCGGGGCCAGCGGGTTCTTCACGCGGCTCTTCAACAGCTCGTCCACCACAGACCTTGCGACATACTGCCGCAGTGTCGCCAGCAGCTGGCGGGACTCCTGCCTTGCGATCTGCCAGTCGTAGGGAACTGCGACTACCAGCAGAAACAGGTTGGCGAAAAGCGGGCCGCCCGGCGAGAAGGAGGGGTCGTGCGGTGCGATGGCGTAGGCGAGCATGAGCCACAGCAGGGAGGTGCCTGCAAGCAGCGCCATGTTGTAAAGCGCCGAATAGCGCGGGAAGGTGTATACCGCAAGCAACGCGATCAGCAGCGTATAGAAAGCCGCGAGCGCCTTGCCTGGCCAGGGTTTGGGAAGTGCGCCCACCTGCCCGTCGAGCAGCGAGGTAAGCTCGGCTGCATGCACCATCACGCCTGCGGTCGAGGATGAAAGCGGGGTGGATACGCGGTCGGAAAGCCCGAGCGCCGAGGAGCCTACCAGCACTAGTTTCCCAGAGATCGTTGAAAGCGGCGCACGCAGGTTAAGGATATCGGAGGCGGGCACCACGGTGTAGGAAGACCATTTGCGCGAATACGGGATGCGCGCGTCAAGCGCGGGAGGGTGTTCGGCGCAGCAGAGCGCCAGCGCAAGGGAAGGATATGCGCGGCCATTGAATGCGGTCCAGAGCGGCAGGTGACGCAGCTCGCCATCCGCGTCGGGCATGAATCCGATGTTGCCGGCTGTTGCATCCGCAAGCCCGGCGTGATTGGCGATGTAGCCCTTCGCGGTTTTTGCGTGCATCGATGCCGACAGCGGGAATCCGCCGGCAAGAACGCCGGTGGACAGCGGCACCGGACGCGGAAAATAATCGAAGGCCTCTGCCATCACAATGCTGCCCGTGCGCGCAAGTTTGGCGAGCTTCCGGTCGCCGGAAGGATCTGCAGGGTCCGGGAACAACATGTCCAGCGCCACCCTGCGCGCGCCATAGTCGGAAAGCAGGCTGTCGGCGAGTTCGGCGATGCGGATCCTGGGCCAGGGCCATGGCCCGATATCGCGCAGGCTTCCCTCGTCTATGTCCACCACCGCTATCCTGGATTCAGGGATGTCGCGCGCCTGCACGCGGATGAAATTGTCGCGCAGCCATTCGTCCGCGGCGTTACCCGCCTGCCACTGGATGGCAAGGCCCAGCGCCACTGATGCTGCCGCGATCAGCATGCGGCGGGCCTTGACGGACAGGCCGCGTAAGGAAAACTGGCTCATGTATGTTGTTTTGTGCG
>JAJXTT010000015.1:2100-14342 GCA_021783525.1 Pseudomonadota bacterium | reverse complement strand
GATCGGCGATGTCGCAGGTCGGCGTGCGGCGCGGATCGATAACCACCACCCGCATGTCGGGGCGCGCCTTCTTCGCTGCGGCCAGCCGCTGGTAGAGCACGGGATGTGCCCAGGCATAGTTCGAGCCAGTGATGACGACGAGATCGGCGGCCTCGATATCCTCGTAGCAGACAGGCACCACATCGGCGCCAAAAGCGCGTTTGTGCGCGGCCACCGCCGACGACATGCACAAGCGTGAGTTGGTGTCGATGTTCGCGCTGCCGATGAACCCTTTCATCAGTTTGTTGGCAACGTAATAGTCTTCGGTCAGGAGCTGGCCGGAAACATAGAACGCCACCGCATCCGGCCCGTGTTCGTCAATGATTTTCCTGAACCGGCATGCAACCTGATCGAGCGCGTCGTCCCAGGAAACGCGCTGACCGTTGACCAGCGGATACAGCAATCTTCCTTCGTGGTCCAGCGTCTCGGCCAGTGCCACGCCTTTGGAACACAGCCTCCCCAGGTTCGCCGGATGTCTGGAGTCTCCTGTCAGGCTCACGCCATCAGCCCCCACCGTCACCGCCACACCGCAGCCTACCCCGCAATAGGGGCAGGTGCTGCGGATGGTTGCTGGATAAGCTGTGCCCGGCACGGTCAACTCTCCAGGTCGGTAACAACATCCCCGGTCGTTGCATCCGCAGTCTTGACGCCCGAGGATGAGCCCGAAGCAAACCAGTAGGCCGCAGCCATGAAAATCGTGCCGCTGATCGTGTTGCCCAAGGTTACCCACAATAGATTGTGTCCCATGCCGGCCAGGCTCACGGTATCCGGATGCTCACCCAGCAGTGCGATGGCAAAGATCGTCATGTTGGCAACGGAGTGCTCATAGCCGCTGGCAATGAATGCAAACAGGCACCAGAAGATCATCCCCAGTTTTGCCGCGTCGCTCGACGTGCGAGCCGCCATCCAGAGTGCCAGGCACACCAGCCAGTTACATAATATTCCCCGCATGACCAACTCGAATGCAGGCGCGTTCATCTTGGCACTGGCAACCTTGAACAACAGCGGGGCACCGTCCGAAAGCAGCGCGCCACCGCCGCCCGCGACGAAGATCAAAGCCAACAACACCGCACCTGCCAGGTTGCCGGACCACCCGATCGCCCAGACCCTGCCGACATCGGCAAGCCCGATCCGGCGACGCAACCATCCGATCGGCATGATCATGGTGTGTCCTGTATACAGTTCCGAGCCCGCAAACACCACCAGCGTGAGGGCGATGCCGAAAGACGCACCCATGATGAGTTTCTGGTAGGCCGGATCGGCCTTTGCGCCGACACTGAAGATCAGGATGATCGCCAGCCCGACATAAGCTCCGGCCATCATCGAGGCGACAAAAAACGCCGGCGCCGAATCACGCACGGCGGCGGCCTTTTGCTCGGCCAGTTCCGCGAACTTCCGGATCGTTTCGATATACATGGTCACTCTCCTTTATAAGTATTTCGATTACAGGTAAAGCGCGGGCCGTTTGGATGATTCATGCCCGACATACCCCAGCCTCGGCTTCGATGAACAACACGTCATGCGCGACCCGCACTTCATAACGACGGGCACAGCCGACATCGGGCGCGACGGCGGAACCCGATTCCAGGTCGATCACCCAGCTGTGCAGGGGACAGGTGACGCGATTGCCATGCACGATGCCCTGTGCCAGCGGCCCGCCCTTGTGCGGACAACGGTTGCCCAGCGCGAACACCTGGTCGTCCACACTGCGAAACAGGGCGATCTCGCCGGAGGCGGTATTGATCACGCGCGAACCCTGGCGGGGGATGTCTTCCAGCTTGCCGATTTGTATCCAGTTCATTGCGTTCTCCTTATTCGATGGTGGCAAGCGGCGTATATTCCTGCGCGTCTTTGCCTGCGGCGCGCTCTTTCCACGGGTCGTCCTGCGAGTAGTGTTGCGATTTCAGGAAACGTGCGTAAAGCTCGGCTCGCTCTGCCTTGCTCTCGACGACGTGCTGTTTGATGTGGGCGAGCCCGACACGCTCTATCCACGGGGCGGTGCGTTCCATGTAATTGGCTTGTTCGCGATAGAGTTGCATGAAGGCACCGCAGTACTCCAACACGTCCGCTTCGGTCTCGACCTTGCACAGGAAGTCGGTGACGCGCACCTTGACGCCGCCATTCCCGCCCACATGGATCTCGTAGCCGGAATCCACGCACACCACGCCGAAATCCTTGATGGTGGCTTCGGCGCAGTTGCGCGGGCAGCCTGAAACGGCGATCTTGAATTTGTGCGGCGTCCAGGAACCCCAGGTCATCTTCTCGACCTTGATGCCCAGCCCGGTCGAGTCCTGCGTGCCGAAACGGCACCAGTCGGAGCCCACGCAAGTCTTGACGGTGCGCAACGCCTTGCCGTAGGCATGACCGGAAACGAAGCCGGCCTCGACCAGTTCGCCCCACATCCTGGGCAGGTTCTCCTTGGTGATCCCGTACAGGCCGATGCGCTGTCCGCCGGTGATGTGGACGGTGGGCACTTCATAGCGTTCGGCGATCTCGGCGATCGCGCGCAACTCGGAGGGCGACGTCACGCCGCCCCATATGCGCGGGATCACCGAATACGTGCCGTCCTTCTGGATGTTGGCATGCACGCGTTCGTTGACGAAACGCGAATGGCTGTCGTCCTCGTATTCGCCAGGCCATGCAGCCAGCAGATAGTAGTTCAGCACGGGCCGGCACACATGGCAGCCGTCCGGGGTCTTCCAATTCAATGCCTGCATCAGGTCACGGATCGTCTTCACGCCGAGCTCGCGGATGGCCTGCTGCACATCCGGGTGCGCATGTTCGGTGCAGCCGCAGATCGGCTTTTTGCTGGGCTTGGCGGAATAATCGCCGCCCACCGTGTTAGCCAGGATGGCTTCGACGAGGCCGGTGCAGGAGCCGCACGAGGCGGATGCCTTGGTATGGGCGCGCACCTCTTCCAGCGTGAACAGTTTCTTGTCGACGATGGCATTCACGATCGCACCCTTGCACACGCCGTTGCATCCGCAGATCTCCGCCGTATCAGGCATGTTCGCGACGCTCGACACTCCGCCGAGGCCCGAATCTCCCATATGCACCTGTCCGAACAGGAGATGCTCGCGCAATTCGGACACATCCGTTCCGTCGCGCATCATCTGGAAATACCAGGGGCCGTCCACGGTATCGCCGTACATCACCGCACCGCGCAATTTGTTGTCGCGCAGCACCAGTTTCTTGTACACGCCTCTTGCGGAGTCCTGCAGCAGCAGTTCTTCGTCGGCTTCACCCGGATTGAAATCACCGGCAGAGAACAGGTCGATGCCCGTCACCTTGAGCTTGGTCGATACCGAGGAACCTTCGTAGCGCATCCCTCCATAACGGGCGAGATGGTTCGCAGCGACCTTGGCCTGCTCGAACAGTGGTGCGACCAGACCGTAGGTCTGCCCGCGGTGCTGTACGCATTCGCCCACGGAATAGATCTTCGGATCGTAGGTCTGCATGGTGTCGCTGACCACGATGCCGCGTTCGCAGTGTATCCCCGCCGACTTGGCCAGCGCGATGTTGGGACGGATGCCTGCCGACATCACGACCATGTCGGCCGGGATCTCCTCGCCATCCTTGAAGCGCAGGCCCGTGACGGCGGTCTCGCCCAGGAGGGCTTCGGTCTGCCGCGACAGGTAGAACTTCAGGCCGCGCTTTTCCAGCGCCTCCTTGAGCAGGTCTCCGCCGGCCTTGTCCAGCTGGCGTTCCATCGGCCAGTCGCACAGGTGCACGACCGATACATCCATGCCGCGCAGGGACAGGCCGTTTGCCGCTTCCAGCCCGAGCAGGCCACCGCCGATCACGACCGCGCGTTTTCTCGCGCTGGCCATGCCCAGCATGTTCTCCACATCGTCGATGCTGCGGTAGCCCAGCACGCCGGGCAGATCGATGCCCGGAATCGGCAGCATGACCGGATTGGAACCCGTTGCGATGAGCAGGCGGTCATAGGGCACAGTCATGCCGTCCGCCGTCTCGACCGCCCGGCCGACCCGGTCGATCCTGGTCACTGTCTTGCCCGCATGCAGCGTGATGCGGTTCTGCTCATACCAGCTCCAGTCGTTCAGGATCGTGTCCTGGAACGACATCTCGCCGGACAGCACGGGCGACAGCAGGATGCGGTTGTAATTGGGCTGCGGCTCGGCGCCGAACACCGTGATGTCGAATTCGTCCGCCGACATCTTGAGCAGCTCCTCAACGGTGCGCATACCAGCCATGCCGTTGCCGATCACTACCAGTCTTACCTTGTTGCTTTTCATCATCCACTCCTTCCAATAAAAAAGCGCCGTCCGGCTGCAAGCCGGAACGACGCCTTTGTCGTTGATGCTTTCCGGGATCACGACCCGCCGTTGGGCCGCTTCCGTTATCTGTTGCCGCTTTCAGCCGGTGAAGTCAGGCCGCTTCTTTCGCCTGCTTCTGATACAGGAATTCCAGCACCGCGCCCCGCAACTGGTGGTAGCGCGCATCGTTTGCCAGGGCCACGCGATTGCGCGGCTTCGGCAGGTCCACGGACAGGATTTCGCCTATGGTCGCCGCCGGGCCGTTGGTCATCATCACGATGCGGTCGGACAGCAACACCGCTTCGTCCACATCGTGCGTGACCATCACCACCGTGCTGTTCGTTGCCGCCACGATCTTCATCAGCTCATCCTGCAGGTGCGCGCGCGTGAGGGCATCCAGCGCGCCGAACGGCTCGTCCATCAACAGGACCTTGGGCTGCATGGAGAGTGCCCGCGCGATGCCGACACGCTGTTTCATGCCGCCCGACACTTCATGCGGATATTTATGTTCTGCATGGGTCAGGTGCACCATTGCGAGCGCGCCGCTGGCCCGCTGCCGGAGTTGCTCATGACTCTCAGTCGCTCCGAACACGCGCTCGACGGCTAGGTGGACATTCTCAAAGCAGGTCAGCCAGGGCAACAGCGAGTGATTCTGGAACACCACGCCGCGATCCGGTCCCGGCCCGGCGATCTCGCGATCGGCGCAGAGCATGATCCCGTCGGTCGGCATCAGCAGCCCGGCGATCAGATTGAGCAGCGTGGATTTGCCGCAGCCCGAGTGCCCGATCAGCGTGACGAACTCGCCGGGGTCGATCCTGAGATCGATGTCCCTGAGCGCGACGAAAGTGCCCTGCCTGGTATCGAACGACATCTGCACATTCTCTATTTGCACATACTTTTTCATGGCGCTCTCGTTCAATAACTGAATCGTTTGGCGATCTGGATTAGCATCGTCTCCAGCAGCAGGCCGACGATGCCGACGACGAAGATCGCGATGATGATGTGCTCGACGTTCAGGTTGTTCCATTCGTCCCACACCCAGAACCCGATGCCCACGCCGCCGGTCAGCATTTCCGCCGCAACGATCACCAGCCATGCGGTGCCGATCGCCAGGCGGATGCCGGTCAGCATGTAGGGCAAGGTTGCCGGGAACAATATCTTGGTGAACACCTTCCATTCGGACAGGTTGAGCACCCGGGCCACGTTCAGGTAATCCTGCGGCAACTGGCGCACCCCGACCGCGGTGTTGATGATCATCGGCCAGATGCTGGAGATGAAGATCACCCAGATGGCTGCGGGATTGGCCGCCTTGAATACCAGCAGCCCGATCGGCAGCCAGGCCAGCGGAGATACCGGCCTGAGCATGCTCACGATGGGCGAGGTCATCTTGTCCAGGAAGCCGAAGCGCCCGATCATGAACCCGAGCGGAATACCAATCAGCGCAGCCAGCCCGAAGCCGATGCCGACCCGCCCCAGCGAATTGAGGATGTTCCAGCCTATGCCCTGATCGTTCGGCCCTTTCTGGTAGAACGGATCGCTGAACAGGCTGACCGCCGAATGCCAGGTCTTGACCGGCCCCGGCAGCGTTTCGCTGCCATGCGCCAGCAGTGCCCAGATGAGGATGAACAATCCCAGGCCAACGACAGGCGGAAACAGGTCCTCCACAAGGTATTTGCCGGCCTTGGTCATGCTCGCACCTTGAAGCCGGCTGCATATTTCTTCGGATCCTTGCCATCCCACACCGTGCCGTCCATCAATCTGGAGGTACGCATCGCATCCCTGGGGATCGGCACTTTCACCTGCGATGCCGCTTGTTTGTACAAGTCGATCTGGTTGATCTGTCTGGCGACGCCCAGGTAATCCGGATCTTCCTTGAGCAGCCCCCAGCGCTTGTGTTGGGTGAGGAACCACATGCCGTCCGACAGGTACGGGAAGTTGACCGCACCGTCGTTGTAGAACTTCATGTAGTTCGGGTCGCTCCACTTCTTGCCAAGGCCGTCCTCATATTGCCCTTCCATGCGCTGATTGATGATGTCCACCGGGCAGTTGATATACGACTTGTCGGCGATGATCTCCGCGACGCCGCGGCGGTTGGCCATCACGTCGATGTATTTGGACGCTTCCAGCATGGCCATGATCATGGCCCGGGCCGTGTTGGGATATTTGTGGACGAATTCCGCCGTGGTGCCCAGGACCTTTTCCGGATGGTCTTTCCATATCTCCTGCGTGGTCGCTGCAGTAAATCCGATCTTGTCGGCGATCGCCCGGTTGTTCCACGGCTCACCGACGCAAAATCCGTCCATGTTGCCGACACGCATGTTGGCGACCATCTGAGGCGGCGGTACGGTGATATTTTTTACATCCTTGAGTGGATCGATACCGTAATTGGCCAGCCAGTAATACAGCCACATCGCGTGCGTACCTGTGGGGAAAGTCTGCGCAAAGGTGTAGTCGCGTTTGTCCGTTTCGATGAGCTTCTTCAATTTGTCTCCGGTCGTCGCACCTTTATCTTTAAGCTGGCTGGAAAGCGTGATGCCCTGACCGTTGTTGTTGATGCTCATCAAGACCGCCATATCCTTCTTGGGGCCGCCTATGCCCAGATGCACACCATAAATCAGGCCGTACAGCACATGCGCCGCATGCAGTTCGCCGTTGACCACCTTGTCGCGCACGGAAGCCCAGGATGCCTCCTTGGACGGAATGATCTTGATGCCATATTTTTCATCGAACTTCATCACCGAAGCGATCACCACCGACGCGCAATCAGTCAGGGGAATGAAACCGACCTTGACCTCCTTGAGTTCCGGCGCATCGGAACCGCCCGCCCACGCGGCTGAACGAGTACCCATGGGAACCATCGACATGATGCCCGCCATACCCAATATTGCACCCGTCTGTTTCATGAAGTCCCTCCGGCCGTTTTGTTCAGGAGACTGCGACTTTGCAGCAACTGCCGCCTCGCTTCCAGGCATGTCCTTGTTTGGCTTATCCATCGTTCAATCCTTTTAAAGAATTTCGTGGTTCGAATTAAAAAGGGCGCCCGACTGCGCGATACGCAGTGGGACGCCCTTGTCCTGTGTCTCTCATTCTCCGAACCGCCGTTGATTCGTTGACACCCCATGTTCAGCAACAGTCGTGCCAGAAGTCGAGAATATGGATTATTGCTTTTCCAATCATTCGGATAAACGGATTTTGCTTCGGCAGGCACAGCGCGATACGGACAGATTAAAGACCTGTTTTGGTGCCCGCGGGCAGCCCCGCGCACTTTTTTCAGGCACTCAACTCCTTGGCAAAGATGATCGCCTCGGCGATTTCCGCCATACGCTTGCCCTTGCTCATCGCCATGTTGCGCATCCGCTTGTAGGCTTCAGGCTCGCTATAGCCGTGATCGGCCATCAGAATGCCCTTGGCCCGGTCCACCAGTTTGCGTTCCACAAGCTGGCTCTTCGCTTCCTTCAATTCGTCCCGCAAACGCTTATGTTCCAGAAAGCGGGCGGCGGCCACATGGATGATGCCGCTCAGATCTTCGCCCTGTATCGTATGCGCCACGTAAGCGCTGACACCGGCGCGCATCGCTTCCTGAATGCTCTGCTGGTCGTTCCTCGCACTCAATACGACCACGGGCTTGTCCAGCGTGGTGGACATCAGGCTGATCTGTTCAAGCGTGTCCCGCCCGGGCGCATTGGCATCCACGATGATCACGTCCGCCGCTGCGGCTTGTATCGCGCTCTCATCCACCTGCTCCCATGCCAGTATCCCGACGACCTGGAATTCAGCCAGTTCAAGACTGGCCTTCAACCACGCCGCGCGGTCCCTGACATCGTCTATGATCAGGATTCGTTTCAACTTGTCCTCCCTGTTGTCGACAAAAGGCAGCAATAAGCGAGCCAAGGTATGAGTGCATGGTTCTAAAGAAGTTTTCCTGAAGACCATGATCGCCCGCGCACTGGCAATGTGCACCATGCCGCGTGTTGGTGCAGCCGACGGGAAAGTATCGCAAGAACCAAAGAACAAAATCGATTATCAGAAATCGGTGGTCACGGGCTCCATGGAGAGCGATAGACATTGGATAACCTGAATCTGGGAAAGGAATACATCATGGCATTCGTGGTTGCAGCAACCTGGAAGGCAAAGCCCGGGGAAGAGGAGAGAATTTGCGAAGTCATCAGATTGATGACGCCACTGTCACGAAAGGAACCGGGGAACCTGTTCTATCAAGCCCAGGTGTCATCCCGGGATCCCGCAGAATTTTTCCTCTACGAACAGTACACCGACGCACAGGCGTATGAAGACCATAAGGCGTCCGGGCATTTCCAGACGCACGTCGCGGGCTACGCGATTCAATACCTGGAGTACCGCGAGGTCGAGACATATGAAACGATCGAAGGCTGAGACATATACACCTCACTGCAATGGGGTATAGCCTGAAGACACACTGGCAAGACCGCTGATGAACAGCCATAAGGACAAACGCGATCTCTTGCGCCCGGACAAAACAGGAAGAGCAGCTCCGATTTCAACCGGGGCTGCTCTTCGTCGCATTCACGATCCGGTCAAGGCCTGCATTTGTACATATCAAAGGTGCGCTTGCCGAACTCCTGCGACTCGCCCTTCACGACCGTGTCTGCGCCCGCGTCGACCGCATTATTGCGTGCCAGTTGCAGCAGATTGGCTTCCACGTCTTCGGCGCTGCGAGTGATAAATCCGACCTTGGCAAGAACGCTGACCGTGATCATCCCTTTCGACTGGCATGCGGCGATCTGGTTTGCGTCAGCCACCGAGACGCGTTCCGTCCCTTTTTTTACCTCGATAAAACTGCTCGCGCATCCGCTCAATCCGGCAATCAGCGGAACGATGGCAGCGGTTAATAGCATTCCTTTTGTAAATCGCATGATGTCTCCTGGGTTGTTTGGCAAGCTGTATCGTTTGTTCAGTGTACTTTATATCCATGTCATCTGCCATTGGCAGGCGCTTCGATGTTTGAAAACGCAGCGGGAATAATCACCGATGAGACTGCACATTCCGGAATGCTCCCGGAGATCAGCCAGTCCAGAGATTGTCGCCACAGGGTGGCCTTGAATCGATCGTGGAAGAATGCGAAATGCCCGATGTTTTTCTCGCCTATGGATTCGGGTGAGATGCGCACATGCACGCGCCGGCTGTTGGTGAAATAGGCAAGCAGGCGATCAAGTGCCGCCTGTGTGCCAAAGGGGTCATCAGTCATTCCGATGGCAAGTATGTCCCCGGTCATTCCCGCAAAATGGGCAAGCGCATCGGGGCCGGATCCGCTCATTCCCAGATAGGACTCTTCCAGTCGGGCCGGCCGAAATGCCCATTCGTATGCCACTGCCGCGGGAAGGTCTTCGTGCCAGCCCAGCGCCTTTGCCGGGAAATATCCGAACAGTGCGGTCAGAGCAGGCATCAACAGATGCCAACGCAGCCACATGAACAGTCTCTTGCCTCGTTCATAGTCCCGCCAGTACGCGTACTGTGCGCCCACGGTAACGCAGCGCTCGACGCAAGTATTGTTTCTGGCCAGCCCCACCAGCAATCCGCCGATGCTATGTGCCACCACATGGACAGGCATATCGATGTGGTTGTCGCGGGCCCACTGCAACGCGGCATCGCAATCCAGTCGCCCCCAGTCCAGCTTCGAGATATTCTTGAATTCGCGCAAGCTGCCCCTGCGCGACGCCCCGATCCCGCGATAGTCGTATGTCAGCACCGACATGCCGTTAATGGCCAGGAACCGCGCATACCGGTGATAGTAGGAGGCCTTGACCGCGGTTGCAGGGTTGATGACGACGACTGCACGGATTGGCAATGCCGCATGGGTCCAATGATGGGCTGCAAGTCCGTAGCCATCCGCTGCGATCAGCGTGACCGGAGAAACTTGCACATCCTGCATCGCATTGCAGGAATTATTCAATTTGATCGTTTGACAACAATGAGGCGGCGTTCATCACTCCCAAGGCCCTATCTGGATCCCCATACCGCGGGCGATTAATTCAATTGATGCATGAATCAGAACGCATAGCCCATACCAAGTTTGAACACGCCGTAATTTGTCCTGCTGTCCGGTTCCCACGCCAAGGTGCCGCCACCAACGGGATAAACCGCGCTCATGCCATAACCGAAACTCGTATAATCAAAGCCGGCATTTCCATGCAAATGTTTCGTAAACGCATAGTCTGCGGAAATGCCCAGCTTGTAGATGGTTGAACTTCCTAGTGCACCAGAAAATCCATTAAGTCCCGGACCTGAGTTTACCGAGATGTTCGATCTGAAGGCCGTCCCAAACATCGCATTTGCCGTAACAACAAACTGACCGACGACAGGCGAAAACTGCCAAAGCGTACCGAATGCAAAATAATCATTCGTATAGATCTCGCCGTAATTTACCCCCCTGTCCCATTGGTGACGACCAAGCTCGACATAGGGTGTAAACATGAACGGCACGACTGGATCAGGCCCGACTCTGTCGATCAAGAAGCCTTTGCCGTAACGAACGTTATAATTGATGAGTGCCGCGCTGGAAAATGAGGCTGCAGAACCAAACGTCCCCCCGATAAGCGAACCGGTATAATTTGTCTGGCCTTTTGAATGGTCATAGCCGGCTTCAAAATACTGGTTGTCGTCGCCTGTCATCGTGGATATGTAAATGGCATAACCCGGAACGTCACCCTTTTCTGTGTCTAGCGTTCCAACCGCAGTGCCCAATGTTCCATTGCCTGTTTCCGTGTAATCTACATTTGTGGAAATTGTCTGAAGGCCGATCTGGTTGTTTGAATTCTTGATATCGGAAGTGTCTGCAAATATAGTTGCCGAAAACAACATAAAACACAGCAATAAAACGAATTTATTCAACATAAGATTCCTTCAGGATTTTGATCAGGAAAACACGAGCCCAGTGTTTGAAGATTATACTCGTCCAAATAACGCAGCATGCCATGATTGCTTACTCCACGATCAATCAGCACAATTACCGGAATCAATCCGGTAGCAACAGCCTGCACCTTTGCATTCCTGTTTGATACTGACAGATGACAAGCACCATTTTGTCTTTACCCACTTCGGCGAGACGAATTGAAGTGGCATCGTTGCGCTTCCAGAACTTGCACCAGTCTGGGTTTACTGTGCCAGCTACGCATCCCGCTTATCTTCCAAGTTGATTGAAGCCCCCGCCCGATAACGGTATAGTCCGCAAAACCTCGATCAAGGCGTGAATATGGCTGCGCAAGACGTTCCGGAGCACAAACTGAAACTGGCCGAAGTGCTGGACATGATGATTGCCGACGGCATGGTTGGAAAAGCCGAAGCTGAAACGCTCATCGCCGAACGCCGCCTCCACCGGCAGGACACACATCCGCTGATCGCCATTGCGGACAAGCACTGGAAATCGCAGAAAACACCCCACCGCATCCTGACGCTGGACGCCCTGACGGAATGGCTGGCAAAACGCGTCGGCATGGAATATTTCCATATCGACCCGCTGAAGATCGACTTCTCCGATCTGACCGACCTGATGTCGATCGATTATGCGAACCGCTTCGCCATCATGCCGCTCCGGATCGAAGGCGGAGACCTTGTCGTGGCCACTGCCGAACCATTTCTGCGCGATTGGGAAAGCACGCTGAAGCATACCTCGCGCAAGAATGTCCGCCGCGTCATTTCTTCTCCCGCCGACATCAACCGCTACCTGGTCGAATTCTATAATCTTGCCCGTTCGGTGAAGAGCGCAACCAAGGCAACGCCAAATGCGTCCAGCCCCGCCTCGTTCGAGCAGCTGGTGGAGCTGGGCAAGACCAACAAGCAGTTCGATGCCAACGATCAGCACATCGTCCACATCGTGGACTGGCTGTGGCAATACGCGTTCGACCAGCGCGCATCGGATATCCACATCGAGCCGCGCCGCGACGTCGGCAT
>JAJXTT010000015.1:0-2000 GCA_021783525.1 Pseudomonadota bacterium | reverse complement strand
ATCATCATGGTGGGCGAGATACGCGACCTGGAGACGGCCGAAATGGCGATCCAGGCCGCGTTGACCGGCCATCTGGTGCTTTCCACACTGCACACCAACGACGCGCCTTCCGCCATCACCCGTCTGCTCGATCTCGGCGTGCCGTACTACATGATCAACGCCACCCTGCTCGGCATCATGGCGCAGCGCCTTGTGCGCACGCTGTGCCCGCACTGCAAGCAACCGATACCCATGCCCGAAAGCGATAACGATGTCTGGGATCATCTGGTCGCCCCCTGGAAAGCCGCAAGGCCGGCAAAACTGCAGACTCCGCAGGGCTGCCTGGAATGCCGCAAGACCGGCTATGCAGGGCGCATCGGCATCTATGAGATACTGCTGATGTCACCGGCATTGCGCAAGATCATCGGCCACGAGACCGACATTGCCGCGCTGCGCGACCAGGCCAACCGCGAGGGAATGAAGCCGCTGCGCATCTCTGGCGCGCAAAAGGTCGCCGCCGGGCTTACCACGCTGGAAGAAGTGCTCAAGGTCGCTCCTCCTGCAGATCAATCATAATCATTCAATCAAGCTTAAAGGAACAGTCATGACACTAGATGAACTCACCCAGCGCTTTGCCATCGGCAACCACGTGCAATTCAAGGAGATCGCCGAAGGCATGATCGTCGCCGAGGTTGCCAACCATCACGCGCTCGCGAACATCGCATTGCAGGGCGCCCATATCGCGACTTTCCAGCCGCGCGGCGAAGAGCCGGTGATCTGGCTGTCGCCCTACGCCAAATTCGCTCCCGGCAAATCCATCCGCGGCGGCGTGCCGATCTGCTGGCCCTGGTTCGGTCCGCACAAATCAGACAGCAAGTTGCCAGGACACGGATTTGCCCGCACCGTACCGTGGGAACTGCTGGAAACCAGAGCGATGACTGACGGCTCGACTTTCCTGCGCTTCCGCCTCGTCGAGAGCGACGCCACCCGGGCGCAATGGCCCCATGCTTCAACCGTACAGCTGGATGTCACCGTGGGAAAAGCCCTGCGTGTGGAGCTGGTCACCACGAATACCGGCACAAAGCCGTTCGAACTCAGCGAAGCGCTGCATACCTACTTCCAGATCAGCGATGTCGCGAAAACGACCATCCGCGGCCTGGACAACTGCGCCTACCTGGACAAGGTGCAGGACTTTGCGCACTGCACGCAAAAGGACGGCATCGTCATCGAAAGCGAAGTGGATCGCGTGTACATCAATACCGCTGCGGACTGCGTGATCGAGGACAAGGGGATGAAGCGCGCCATCCGCATCGCCAAGCAAGGCAGCATGACGACCGTGGTATGGAATCCGTGGACCGAGAAAGCCGACAAGATGGGCGACTTCGGCGAGAACGGGCATCGCGGCATGGTGTGCGTCGAAAGCGGCAACGCGATGGAGAACGTGGTTACGCTTGCGCCGGGCGCAACGCACAAGCTGGTGGCGGTGTATAGCGTGGAAAAACTGTAGGCTCCAACCGCGTACAACAAAACAAAAGAGCCGCTTCAAGCGGCTCTTTTATCTTGTGATGAAACCAGACTCAGTTCGCGCGTTTCCTGAACTCGTTGCTGCGCGTGTCGATTTCGATCTTGTCGCCGATCTCGATGAATGCTGCCACCGGCAACTCAAAACCGGAACCCTTCAAACGTGCAGGCTTCATCACCTTGCCGGAAGTATCGCCGCGCACGGCAGGCTCGGTGTACTCGACTTCGCGCACGATGGTGTTCGGCAACTCAACGGAGATGGCCTTGCCGTCGTAGAAGACCACTTCGCAGATATCTTCCATGCCGTCTGCCAGATAATTCACCACGTCGCCGACGTTTTCCTTTTCGACTTCGTACTGGTTGTATTCGGAATCCATGAACACATACATCGGGTCGGCGAAGTAGGTGTAGGTGCATTCCTTTTTGTCGAGAATGATCTGGTCGAACTTGTCGTCCGCAGAGTACACCGTCTCTTTTCCGGAACCGCTCAGCAGCCCCTT
>JAJXTT010000270.1 GCA_021783525.1 Pseudomonadota bacterium | reverse complement strand
CGGTCAAGAAACTGGATGCCGCATTGGGCAGCAGCCCGGCGGCGCTGCTCTCCGGCAACAACGAGATCGAGCGCGACTTTGCGCTCAAGGACGTCGAAGATCGCGATGGCCTGGAATGGCTGCAAGCTACCCCGAAATCGACCGAGACGACTTTCCAGAAGATACTCATGGCATTCAACGCCAGGTCCGAACTGATCGTGATGGAATTGCACGATGCCTTCGGCCATCACACGGTGTTGCGATTTTCCGCGTTGAAAAGCAATCCGGCTTTCGGGGCGCAGCAGTTCAAGTTCGTGCCGCCCAAAGGGGCGGATGTGCTCGGCGAGTAATGAGCAGCGCGGACCTGTTTGCGCCTAACCAGCCAGCCGCACCCCTGGCCGAGCGGCTGCGCCCCGGACACATCGACGAGGTCATCGGTCAGTCCCATCTGCTGGGCGAGGGCAAGCCGCTGCGCCTGGCGTTCCAGTCCGGCAAGCTGCACTCGATGATCCTGTGGGGCCCGCCGGGCGTGGGCAAGACCACGCTGGCGCGCCTGATGGCATCGGCTTTCGATGCCGAGTTCGTGCCGCTGTCGGCGGTGCTGTCCGGCGTGAAAGACATCCGCGAAGCCATCGCGCAGGCCGAGCAGACCCTGCAGCAGAGCGGCCGCCATACCATCCTGTTCGTGGATGAAGTCCACCGTTTCAACAAGTCGCAGCAGGACGCCTTCCTGCCTTATGTGGAGCAGGGGCTGGTCACCTTCATCGGTGCGACCACCGAGAACCCTTCGTTCGAACTGAACAACGCGCTGCTGTCGCGGGCGCAGGTATATGTGCTGCAATCCCTTTCCGAGGCTGAAATGGGGCAGCTGTTCGAACGCGCCCGGGAGGTCGCGCTGGACGGTCTGGAGTTCGAGGCGGCGGCGAAGGACCGCGTGATCGGCTATGCCGACGGCGATGCGCGCCGCCTGCTCAATGTGCTGGAGCAGTTGCAGACTGCCGCCAGTGCGGCGAAGCTGAAAAGAATAGACGCGAACTTTCTGGATGCCACGCTGGCGCAGAAGATGCGGCGCTTCGACAAGGGCGGCGAGGCGTTCTACGACCAGATCTCGGCGCTGCACAAGTCCGTGCGCGGCTCCAATCCGGACGCCGCCCTGTACTGGCTGGTGCGCATGCTGGACGGCGGCGCCGACCCGCGCTACCTGGCGCGGCGCATTGTACGCATGGCGTGGGAAGACATCGGCCTGGCCGATCCTCGCGCCATCCAGTTGTGCAACGATGCCGCCGCCACCTACGAACGGCTCGGGTCGCCGGAAGGCGAACTGGCACTGGCCCAGGCCGTGCTCTACCTCGCCGTCGCGGCCAAGTCGAACGCCGGGTACGTCGCGTATAATGCCGCCCGCGCCTTTGTCAGCCAGGACGGCTCGCGCGAAGTGCCGCTGCACTTGCGCAACGCGCCGACCAAATTGATGAAACAGCTGGATTACGGCAAAGATTACCGCTACGCGCACGACGAGGCGGATGGGTATGCGGCGGGCGAGAATTATTTCCCCGACGGCATGCCGCAGGTGAGTTTCTACCAGCCCACCGACCGCGGGCTGGAAGCGAAGATTGCGGAGAAACTGGCGCATCTGCGCGGGCTGGATGAAAAAGCGAAAAATAAAATGTAGGGTGGGCACATCGTGCCCACGCGTAAATCGAACAATAACAGGCCATCACTGGCTTCACGCGTGGGCACCAAGACCTGCCCACCCTACGCAAGATTGATTTTGATTTTGACTTTGAGGTTCCCATGTTAGACATACAAACATTGCGCAACGATCTGGCCGGGGTCGCGGCACGCCTGGCGACACGCGGTTACACGCTGGACACCGCCCAGTTCGAGAAACTGGAAGCGGAGCGCAAGACCATCCAGACCCGCACGCAGGAGCTGCAGGCCAAGCGCAATGCGGCTTCCAAGCAGATCGGCCAGGCCAAGGCCAAAGGCGAAGACACCACGGCCATCATGGCGGAGGTCGGTGCGCTGGGCGACGAGCTGAAGCAGCTCGAAGCGAAGCTGCCTCAGCTGTTGCAGGAGATGGACGCCTTCCTGGCGGTCATTCCCAACATGCCGCACGCAACGGTGCCCGAGGGAAAATCGGAAGCGGACAACGTCGAAGTGCGCAAGGTCGGTACGCCGCCGAAGTTCGACTTTGAAGTGCAGGACCACGTCAGCATCGGCGAGGGACTGGGCGGCCTGGATTTCGAGACGGCGACCAAGATCGCCGGCGCACGTTTCTCGCTGCTGAAAGGCCCGCTGGCCAGATTGCATCGAGCGCTTGCCCAGTTCATGCTGGATACGCACACGGAGCAGCACGGCTATACCGAGACTTATGTCCCCTATCTGGTGAACGCCGAGTCGATGCGTGGCACCGGGCAGTTGCCGAAGTTCGAGGAGGACCTGTTTCGCGTTCCGCGCGTGGTGGGTGACGACGGGGCAGAGAAAAATTTCTATCTGATCCCGACTGCCGAAGTCCCCGTGACCAACATGGTGCGCGACGAGATCGTGCCGCTGGAAAAGCTGCCAATGAAGTTCGTGGCGCACACGCCGTGCTTCCGCAGCGAGGCCGGGTCGTATGGCCGCGACACGCGCGGCATGATCCGCCAGCACCAATTCGACAAGGTGGAACTGGTGCAGATCGTCCATCCGGAAAAATCCTACGAGATGCTGGAAGAGTTGCTCGGCCACGCCGAGACGATTTTGAAGAAGCTTGGCTTGCCGTATCGCGTGGTCAAGCTGTGTACCGGCGACATGGGCTTTTCTGCCGCGACCACCTACGACATCGAAGTGTGGTTGCCCGCCCAGAACACTTACCGCGAGATCTCGTCCTGTTCCAACTTCGAGGCCTTCCAGGCACGGCGCATGCAGGCACGCTTCCGCAATGCGCAAGGAAAGCCGGAACTGGTGCACACCCTCAACGGGTCCGGCCTGGCGGTGGGCCGCACCCTGGTTGCGGTGCTGGAAAACAATCAACAAGCGGATGGCAGCGTGAAAATCCCTGAGGTATTACGCCCCTATATGGGCGGACTGACCTCCATCAACGCGATCTGATCCGGAAGGGGGTCTGTCGTCCGTCCTCGCATGCTTTGAACCTCATTGCCGTTCGTGCTGAGCCTGTCGAAGCACAAGAATCCATTCACATTTCGACAAGCTCAATGCGAACGGATTCTTGCATAATGCGTACCGGATCAAT
>JAJXTT010000269.1 GCA_021783525.1 Pseudomonadota bacterium | reverse complement strand
AGTCGGCACATAGTTGCAGGTAACGCTCGATCCGGCCGGAAGAGTGTTCCGGCCCCTGTCCCTCGTAACCATGCGGCAACAGCATGGTAAGGCCGCACAACCGGCCCCACTTGGCTTCGCCCGAAGCGATGAACTGGTCGATGACCACCTGCGCGCCGTTCACGAAATCGCCGAACTGGGCCTCCCAGATCGTCAGTGTATTCGGCTCGGCCGTGGCATATCCGTATTCGAATCCCAATACCGCCTCTTCCGAGAGTATCGAATCGATCACGATAAAATCGGCCTGATCCGGAGCGATGTGCTGCAACGGAATATACAAGCCCTTGTCCCATTGTTCGCGGTTCTGGTCGTGCAACACGGCATGCCGATGGAAGAAAGTGCCGCGACCCGTATCCTCGCCGGACAGGCGCACCGGATAGCCTTCTGCAACCAGGCTTGCATAGGCGAGATTTTCGGCCATGCCCCAGTCCAGTGCCAACTCGCCTTTGCCCATCGCGACACGGTCTGCGATGATCTTCTCCACCCGCGAGTGCAACTTGAAATTCCCGGGAATCGCGACCAAACGTTCAGCCAGTTGTCGCAGGCGCTCAAGCGGAACAGCGGTCACTGCCGGAGTCCTCCAGGAGATATTGCCGATGAATTTCGACCAGCTCACTGCAAATTCATGCTTGAACTCGGTCAGCACCGGCTGTATGGGATTGCGGCCTTCGTCCATCGCCTGCCGGTAGGCTGCCACCATCGCATCCGGCTCATCCGCAGTCAGCACGCCCTGCTCCACCAGACGCTTCGCGTACAAGGCGCGCGTGCCCGGGTGCTGATTGACCTTGCGATACATCAACGGTTGAGTGACCAATGGTTCGTCTTGTTCGTTGTGTCCCAGCTTGCGGAAGCACACCAGGTCCACCACCACGTCCTTACCAAAATGCATACGATAATCGATTGCGATCTCGGTGATCAACAACACCGCCTCCGGGTCGTCCGCATTCACATGCAGAATCGGCGCATCGACCATCTTCGCCACGTCGGTGCAATACAGCGACGAGCGCATGTCGCGCGGGTCGGATGTGGTAAAGCCGATCTGGTTGTTGACCACGATATGCACGGTCCCGCCCGTACCGTAGCCGCGCGTTTGCGACAGGTTGAACGTTTCCTGATTGACGCCCTGACCGCCGAACGCCGAGTCGCCGTGAAGCAGGATCGGCAGCACCTGCTTGCCTTTGACATCGTGACGGCGGTGTTGCCGGGCGCGTACCGACCCCTCGACCACTGGATTGACGATCTCCAGATGCGATGGATTGAAGGCCAGTGTGAGGTGCATGGGGCCGCCCGGCGTGGCGATATCCGACGAGAAACCCTGATGGTATTTCACATCGCCGGCAGCCAGATGTTCCGTATGGATACCTTCGAATTCCGCAAACAATTCCTTGGGCAGCTTGCCCAAGGTATTGATCAGCACATTCAGACGACCGCGGTGCGCCATGCCGATGACGGACTCCTTGACACCCTGGTTGCCGGCCCGCTGCAGCAAATGATCCAGCATCGGGATCAGCGTGTCGCCGCCTTCCAGCGAAAACCGCTTTTGACCCACATACTTGGTGTGCAGATAGCGCTCCAGTCCTTCGGCTGCGGTCAGTCTTTCAAGCACGCGCTTCTTGGTCTCATCGGAGTAACGCGGCTCGCCTTCGGCCCCCTCCAGACGCGCCTGGATCCAGCGTTTTTCAACGACACTGCTGATGTACATGTACTCGGCGCCGACACTGCTGCAATAGATGCGGCGAAGGCGTTGCAGTATTTCGCGCAGGGTCATCCGCTTTCCGCCCTCCAGCGACCCGGTAAAGAAAGTTGCTTCCATGTCGGCTTCGCTCAGGCCGTAGTAGGACGGGTTCAATTCCGCCACTTCCGGAGCCGGGTGGCGTTTCAGCGGATCGAGCTCCGCAACGCGTGCACCCAGAAAGCGGTAGGCGTTGATGAGCTGAAGGACCTTGGCCTGCTTGCGCGACTCGTCGGCATGTACCGTTGGCTCCGCACGGCGCTTGCCCAGTTCCAGGAAGCCGCGCTGGATCGGGCTATGCGCCACATCATGCTGGAGATTTGCAGCCTGCAGTTTGTCGAAATAGGCGCGCCATTCCGCTGGTACCGATGAAGCATCCTGCAGATAGTCTTCATACAAACCCTCGACGAAGGCATTGTTCCCTCCCGACAACAGGGAGGTGCTCTGCATCATCTGCAGATAGTTGTTTCCCGGAGCATTCATGATCTACCTCGCTTCCCTCAGCGTTTTGCAAGCGGCACAAAATCGCGCCTCACCGCTCCACGGTACAATTGCCGCGGACGGCCAATCTTGTATTCGGAATCCGCGATCATCTCGTTCCACTGCGAAACCCAGCCGATGGTGCGAGCCACGGCAAAGATCACCGTGAACATGTTGGACGGGATACCCAGCGCGCGCAGCACGATGCCGGAATAGAAGTCCACATTCGGATAAAGCTTGCGCTCGATGAAATACGGATCGCTCAAGGCAGTCTTTTCCAGCACCATCGCCAGCTCGAACAGCTTATTGTTCTCAAGTTTCAGTTCCGACAAGACTTCGTGACACGTCTGGCGCATCACCGATGCACGCGGATCCATGTTCTTGTAGACGCGATGGCCGAATCCCATCAGTTTGTATTTCTTGTCCTTTACGCCTTGCACATATTCGGCCACACGCGACACGTCACCGATCTCTTCCAGCATCTTCAGCGCGGCTTCGTTCGCGCCTCCGTGGGCCGGCCCCCACAGGGCAGCAATACCCGAGGAGATACAGGCGAACGGATTGGCCCCGCTCGAACCGGCCAGACGCACGGTCGAGGTGGAGGCATTCTGCTCGTGATCGGCGTGCAAAATGAGGATGCGTTCAAGCGCGCGGACCAGTATCGGATTGGGGACGTATTCTTCCGCCGGCGTCGCGAACATCATGTACATCAGGTTCTCGACAAAACCGAATTTGTTTTTGGGGTAGACAAAGGGCTCACCGACACTGTACTTGTGCGTCATCGCGGCAATGGTGGGCACCTTGGCCAGCAGGCGCTGCGCCGAAACCGCCCGGTGCTGCGGGTCGTTGATGTCGAGCGAATCGTGATAGAAGGCGGATAGCGCCCCCACCACCCCGACCATCACCGCCATCGGGTGCGCATCGCGACGGAATCCGTTGAAGAAACGCGCGAGTTGATCGTGCACCATGGT
>JAJXTT010000268.1 GCA_021783525.1 Pseudomonadota bacterium | reverse complement strand
GATCATGGAAAAGATCGTGTTCCTCGATTCGGCGACCATCATTGCGGACGTGCGTCCGCCCGCTTTTGCGCACGCATGGAAAGCGTATCCTGCCTCCACTGCCGAACAGGTCGTGTCGCGGCTGCAGGATGCGACCATCGCCATCACCAACAAGGTGCCGTTGCGCCGCGATTCGCTGGAACACCTGCCGAAGCTGAAGATGGTCGCGATCTCCGCGACCGGTACCGACAACGTCGATATCGAGTACTGCCGCGAGCGCGGCATCGTGGTGTCCAACATCCGCAACTACTCGGTGCACACCGTGCCCGAGCACGTGTTCATGCTGATGCTGGCACTGCGCCGCAACCTGCTGGCATTCCGTTCCGACGTGCGCAACGGGGCGTGGCAGAAATCCGAACAGTTCTGCCTGTTCACGCATCCGGTGTACGATCTGCACGGCACCACGCTCGGCATCATGGGGCGCGGCGCGATCGGCAATGCGGTGGCGCAGATCGCAACGGCGTTCGGCATGAAGGTGCTGTTCGCCGAGCACAAGGGCGCCGCTGCCGTCAGGCCGGGCTACACGGCGTTCGACACGGTGCTGCAGGAAAGCGACGCGATCACCCTGCACCTGCCGCTGAAGGAGCAGACCCGCCACCTGATCGGCACCGACGAGTTCGCCTGCATGAAACCCCAGGCCCTGCTGATCAATACGGCGCGGGGCGGCCTGGTGGACGAGGCTGCATTGCTCGAAGCGCTGCGCTCGGGCCGTATCGCCGGCGCCGGATTCGACGTGCTCGGCAAGGAACCCCCGACAGCCGGGCATCCGCTGCTGGATCTGGACCTGCCCAACTTCATCATGACCCCGCATATCGCCTGGTCGGGCAGGGCGGCGATGCAAGCCCTGGCCGACCAGCTCATCGCAAACATCGAAGCGTTCGTGGCAGGCACCCCCAACAACCGCGTCGCTTGAAGCATCGTTTTAAGGAGAACCATCATGACTTACCCCGCAGGAATAGACATCAATGCCAGGGCCGTTCCGGAGCAAGGCAGCGTCCTCACTCCGGAGGCGCTCGCCTTCATCGCCGGACTGGCGCGCAAGTTCGAGCCGGTGCGGCAGTCGCTGTTGCAGAACCGGGTGCGGCGCCAGGCCGAACTGGATGCAGGCAAGAACCCCGATTTCCTGGCCGAGACCGCCGCCGTGCGCAACGGCGACTGGACCATCGCGCCGGTGCCGGACGAGCTGCAGGACAGGCGCGTCGAGATCACCGGCCCGGCCGAGCGCAAGATGCTGATCAACGGCCTCAACGCCGGTGCGAACGTTTACATGGCGGACCTGGAAGACTCCATGACCCCGACCTGGCACAACGTGATCGAGGCGCAGATCAACCTGCGCGACGCGATCACGCGCACGATCAAGCACGTCAACCCGGACGGCAAGACCTACCAGCTGAACGAGAAGACCGCGGTGCTGTTCGTGCGTCCGCGCGGCTGGCACATGATCGAGAAGCACATGACCGTGGACGGGCACCCCGTCTCCGCCAGCCTGTTCGACTTCGGTATGTATTTCTTCCACAACGCGAAAGCGCTGATGGCGCGCGGCAGCGCACCCTATTTCTACCTGCCCAAGATGGAAAGCCATCTCGAGGCACGCCTGTGGAACGACGTCTTCGTCCATGCCCAGCAGGAACTGGGCATCCCGCGCGGCACGATCAAGGCGACCGCATTGATCGAGACGATACTTGCCGCGTTCGAGATGGACGAATTCCTGTACGAGTTGCGCGAGCACTCCGCCGGGCTCAATTGCGGCCGCTGGGATTACATCTTCAGTTGCATCAAGAAGTTCGGGGCGCGCCCGAACTTCATCCTGGCCGACCGCGGCCTGGTGACGATGACCTCGCCTTTCATGCGCGCCTATTCGCTGCTGTCGATCAAGACCTGCCATCGCCGCAATGCGCACGCGATGGGCGGCATGGCGGCGCAGATACCGATCAAGTCCGACCCCGACGCGAATGCCGTCGCGCTGGCCAAGGTGCGCGCCGACAAGGAACGCGAAGCGAGCGACGGCCACGACGGCACCTGGGTCGCGCATCCGGGCCTGGTGCCGGTGGCGAAGGAAGTGTTCGACCGGCTGATGCCCACGCCGAACCAGCTGCACAAGCAGCGCCCCGACGTGCACACGACGGCCGCGGACCTGCTGCAGTTCGAACCGCAGGGCCCGATTACCGAGGCGGGCGTGCGCCTCAACATCGAGGTGGCGCTGTGCTATCTCGGCGCCTGGCTCGCCGGCACCGGCTGCGTGCCGATACACAACCTGATGGAAGATGCGGCCACCGCCGAGATCTCGCGCTCGCAGGTGTGGCAGTGGATACACAGCCCGCACGGCGTGCTGGACGACGGGCGCAAGGTGACGCTGGACATGGTGCGCCTGATGATGCCGGGCGTATTTTCGGGCATCGTTGCCGGTGTGAAGGAGAAGCGTTTCATCCCCGGTGACTACGAGCAGGCCACGACGGTGTTCGACCAGCTGATTGCCAAGCAGCCCATCGTCGAATTCCTGACCAACCATTGCTACGACGTCATGGAATGACCCATGGCGGCAACGAGAACATGAAAAGACAAGAACTGATAAGACAGTTTCGGGACATCCTGCCGGCGGAGTCGGTGTTGTTCGAGCTGGAAGACCTCAAGCCGTTCGAGTGCGACGGGCTGTCGGCCTATCGCCAGGTACCGCTGGCGGTCGTGCTGCCCGAGAC
Source organism: Pseudomonadota bacterium (assembly GCA_021783525.1). GTDB lineage: Bacteria > Pseudomonadota > Gammaproteobacteria > Burkholderiales > Gallionellaceae > Sideroxyarcus. The sequence goes on along the minus strand of JAJXTT010000268.1, from coordinate 489 downwards.
CGAAGAACAGGTGCGCGAGATATTGCGCCTCTGCCGCCGCGAGAACGTGCCGGTGGTGGCGCGCGGTTCCGGCACTGGGCTGTCGGGCGGCGCGTTGCCGCTCACGGACGGCGTGCTGCTGAGCCTGTCGAAATTCAAGCGCATCCTGTCGGTCGACCCCGTCGCCCGCATCGCCCGGGTGCAGCCCGGCGTGCGCAACCTGGCGATCTCCGAAGCGGCCGCGCCGCACGGCCTGTATTACGCGCCCGACCCGTCCAGCCAGATCGCCTGCTCCATCGGCGGCAACGTGGCCGAGAATGCGGGCGGCGTGCACTGCCTCAAATACGGCCTCACCGTGCACAACGTGCTCAAGGTGCGCGCCTATACCATGGACGGCGAACTGCTGGAGCTCGGCTCGGAAGGGCTGGACTCCTCCGGCTACGACCTGCTGGCGCTGTTCACCGGCAGCGAAGGCATGCTGGGCGTGATCACGGAGGTGACGGTCAAGCT
>JAJXTT010000014.1 GCA_021783525.1 Pseudomonadota bacterium | reverse complement strand
TCGTTGGCCAGACGCCGCGTTTGCTCAAGTCGGGTCGCCATGACGCGGATTTCTATCGAAAAATGTGGGATGAGGTCAATCGCACCGGAACCTGGCAGGGGGAGATCTGGGACAGGCGCAAGAATGGCGAGGTCTATCCCAAATGGCTCACGATCTCGGCGGTCAGGGGGAATGACGGCGTCGTCACGCATTACGTCGGGTCGCACATCGATATCACCGAACGGAAGGCTGCCGAAGAGCAGATCCGGCAACTGGCATTCCATGACCCGCTCACCCGTCTGCCGAACCGGCAGCTCTTGCTGGACCGGCTGAAGCAATCGCTGGTTGCCAATGCCCGCAATGGACGCAATGGCACGCTGCTGTTCATCGACCTGGACAATTTCAAGACGCTTAACGACACGCTGGGCCATCTGATGGGCGACCTGCTGCTGCAACAGGTTGCAGAACGCCTGGCAAAGTGCGTGCGGGAAGGCGACACCGTGGCCCGTCTCGGGGGCGACGAGTTCGTGGTCATGCTCGAAGACATGAGCGAACAGGCCATCGAGGCCGCGGAGCAGGCGGAGGCAGTCGGCAAGAAAGTCCTTGCTGCCCTGAGTCTGCCCCATCAGCTCGATGCAAATATATTCCGCAGTTCCGGCAGTATCGGCGCGACCGTGTTTGGCGGGGGCAATCAGGAGGCGGAAGAGTTGCTGAAACAGGCCGACATCGCCATGTATCAGGCGAAGAAAGTCGGCCGCAACACCTTGCGTTTCTTCGACCACAAGATGCAGGACGCCATCAACGCCCGCGCAGCGCTGGAGGACGAGTTGCACCAGGCCCTTGAGCGCCGTCAATTCCGTCTGCATTACCAGATCCAGGTCGATCATTCCGGCCGTGCATTCGGCGCCGAGGCATTGATACGCTGGATGCACACGACCCGCGGCCTGGTATCTCCTGCCCAATTCATCCCGTTGGCGGAGGAAACCGGGCTGATCCTGCCCATAGGCATCTGGGTGCTGGAGAACGCCTGTGCGCAGGTCAAGGCATGGGCGGGCGCGGAACTGACCCGGTCCCTGGTCCTGGCGGTGAACATCAGTGCCAGGCAATTCCACCAGGATGATTTCGTGGAGCAGGTGCGCGCGGCAGTGCAGCGCCATGCCATCAACCCGAACCTGCTCAAGCTGGAACTCACGGAAAGCATGCTGCTGGAGGATATCGAAGACACCATTGCCACCATGAACGCACTGAAGGCGATCGGTGTCCGGCTCTCGCTGGATGATTTCGGCACCGGTTATTCGTCCCTGCAATACCTCAAGCGGCTTCCACTGAACCAGATCAAGATCGATCAATCCTTTGTGCGGGACATCGCCACCGACGCCAACGATGCCGCCATCGTCCAGACCATCATCGCGATGGCCGAGACACTGGGCCTGGAGGTCATCGCGGAAGGAGTTGAGACAGAGGGGCAGCATGAGTTTCTCAATTTGCGTGGCTGCCATGCTTTCCAGGGATATCTGTTTGGCAAGCCGACATCTGTCGAACAGTTCGAGACTTCGCTGGCCCCGCGTTAATCGCCTGCGATATCGGGCGAGCCCCGCACGGCCGGAGTGCGGCGATCCGCGAGGGCTGATTCCGGTGAACTGCAAAATAAAAACTCCAGCGTGAGCTGGAGTCTTTGATTTAATACAGCGTACCTATTAGACTAGTTCTTGTCTGTGAAGAGCTGTTTCAGCATCCACAATGAAAAGACGACAGCCAGCAATGCCGAACCAATTGATACCAAATCCGCGACGAATGACATTTTCTGCTCCTCTCAAGAGAATTTGATTACACGCACTTTAAAAGTGGTATTTAAATCGTAGCACAGTTATATTTTTCTTCACAAGAATTTTACGTAAAGCAGGGCGGCCTGAACGGTGGTGCCGCAGGCAATTGAGAGGGAGTAGTGGAGAGAAGAAGTGGAGATAAGAAGTGGGAAGCTACAGCGTCGAACTTCCCACTTGCTTTCGATTAATCAGCCTTTTTGAACAACTGGATGGTGATCCATACTGCGAAGCCAACTCCGAATATGGCGGTACCGATGGATGCGACGTCTGCAATGATCGACATGCTTTCTACTCCCCTGATGCATTAGTTATTGGATGAATGCTATTTAATGTTGATGGCTTTGATTGACTAAAGCCTTTCGAATTATAAGAGTAATTTTGTACGATATTCCCACAAAATAATTAAGGCTTATAAAGTCAGGGTTAATGAGCGGCTGACAAGAAATTGCGGCATGCACCGGTATCAAGCGTGATGACAAAACTATATATAAAGACGTACGGCTGCCAGATGAACGAATATGACTCCGACAAAATGGCGGATGTATTGCGTGCCTGCGAGGGCATGGAGCAGACCGACAAGCCGGAAGACGCGGACATCATCCTGTTCAATACCTGTTCCATACGCGAGAAGGCGGAAGATAAAGTATTTTCCGACCTCGGGCGCGTGCGGGCGCTGAAGCAAAGCAATCCCAACCTGTTGATCGGGGTGGGCGGCTGCGTCGCCAGCCAGGAGGGCGACATCATCGTGAAGCGCGCACCCTACGTGGATGTAGTATTCGGCCCCCAGACCCTGCACCGCCTGCCTCAGCTGATCGCGGCACGGCGCGCAAGCGGCGAACCCCAGGTGGATATCAGTTTCCCTGAAATCGAGAAATTCGACCATGTGCCGACCGCCCAGGCCACACATGGCGCCGCCTTCGTTTCCATCATGGAAGGTTGCAGCAAGTACTGCACGTTCTGCGTCGTGCCCTATACGCGAGGGGAAGAAGTGTCGCGCCCGTACGCCGATGTGATGCGTGAAGTGGAAAACCTGACGGGGCAGGGCGTGGGCGAGATCACTCTGCTCGGGCAGAACGTGAATGCCTATCAGGGCGAGACGGAAGACGGCGATACGGTGGACTTCGCTTTCCTGGTCAAGGCCGTTGCGGCGTTGCCGGGCGTGCAACGCCTGCGCTACACCACATCGCACCCGCGCGAAATGTCGCAACGCCTGATCGACCTGTACGAGACGACGCCCAAGCTTGCCGGGCATCTGCACCTGCCGGTGCAGTCCGGGTCGGATCGGATACTGGCCGCGATGAAGCGCGGCTACACGGCGCTGGAGTACAAATCCATCGTGCGCAAGTTGCGCGCAGCGCGACCGGACATCTCCATCAGTTCGGATTTCATCATCGGCTTCCCCGGCGAGACCGAGGCCGATTTTGAGGCGACCATGAAGCTTGTCGATGAGGTGGGGTTCGACGCCAGTTTCAGTTTCATCTTCAGTCCGCGTCCGGGCACGCCGGCAGCGGAAATGGCGGACGACACCCCCTACGAAACCAAGCTCGCTCGGCTGCACCGCCTGCAGGCGCGCATCGCCGAAATGGAGCATCAGGTTGGCGCCGCGATGAGCGGCAGCGTGCAGCGCGTCCTGGTGGAAAGCGTTTCGCGGAAGAACGCGCAGGAACTTGCGGGGCGCACGCAAAACAACCGCGTGGTGAATTTCGCCGGTTCGCCCGGCATGCTGGGCCGCTATGTGGACGTGCGGATACTGCCCGGAACCTTGCACACCTTGCGCGGCGAACTGGTGATGCAACCATGACCGACGATGCGTTGAGTCTCTCGTTCGAGCCGGTGGACAACGCGCGCCTGGCGAACCTGTGCGGGGCGTTCGACGAGAACCTGCGCCAGATCGAGACCGCGCTGGAAGTGAACATCGCGCGCCGCGGCGAGCGCTTCACCATCACGGGAGCGCAAGCCGCCCTGGCACGCGCGGTGATGGAGCGCTTCTATCTCGAAGCGAAACACGATATCTCGCTGGAGCGCCTGCAGCTTGGACTGATCGAAGTCATGAAGCCGGATTTGCCGGATGCGCAGAGCGAATCCGTGCCGCTGCTGATGACGCGCAAGGCCGAAGTGCGCGGGCGCACGGTGCGGCAGAACGAGTATCTGCAGGCCATACAGGAACACGACATCACCTTCGGGGTCGGCCCCGCCGGCACCGGCAAGACCTATCTCGCTGTCGCCTCGGCAGTGGATGCGTTGCAGCGCGAGACCGTGAAACGCCTGGTCCTGGTGCGGCCCGCAGTGGAAGCCGGTGAACGCCTCGGGTTCCTGCCCGGAGACATGGCGCAGAAAGTCGATCCGTATCTGCGGCCTTTATATGATGCGCTCTACGACCTGATGGGCCTGGACAAGGTGAGCAAGGCCTTCGAGCGCGGCATGATCGAAATTGCGCCGCTGGCCTATATGCGGGGGCGCACGTTGAACCATTCCTTCATCATCCTCGACGAGGCGCAGAACACCACGCCGGAGCAGATGAAGATGTTCCTCACGCGCATCGGCTTCGGCAGCAAGGCGGTCATCACCGGCGACGTGACGCAGATCGACCTCGCCCGCGGACAGAAGAGCGGACTCAACGACGCGCGGGTCATCCTGAAGGAGGTGCGCGGCATCGCCTTCCAGCATTTCCTCGCCGAAGACGTGGTGCGCCACCCCTTGGTGCAGAAGATCGTTGCCGCTTACGAAAAATACGAGCATGCGCCATGAGCGAAGCACATGAGCTCTCGCTGTCGGTGCAATACGCCAGCGCTGCAAAAAAAATGCCGACACGGCAGCAATTTCGCCGCTGGGTGAAGGCCGCGCTGGAGCAGGACGTGCAGATGGCGTTGCGCATCGTGAACGAGGCCGAGGGCCGCGAGTTGAACCGGAGCTATCGAGGCAAGGATTACGCTACCAACGTCCTCACCTTCGTTTATGACGACACTTCACCCATCTATGGCGACGTCGTCATCTGCGCGCCTGTAGTCGCTCGCGAAGCCAGGGAGCAGGGCAAGGAATTGCTCGCTCACTATGCGCACCTCACGATCCACGCGGCGCTGCACCTGCAGGGCTACGACCACGAAAACAGGCGCGACGCCGAAGAGATGGAGGCGCGCGAGACTGCGTTGATGCTCAAATTAAGGTATCCTGCGCCCTATCTCATTCGTTGATGTTTGGTAATGGACGTTCCGGAAAACAATCATAAACCCACTTTGCTGGAACGGCTCTCTACGCTGCTGCTGCGCGAGCCGGAAGACCGCGAGCAGTTGATCGCACTGTTGTACAGCGCTTACGAGCGCAACCTGCTGGATGCCGACGCCCTGTCCATGATGGAAGGTGTCATCCAGGTCTCGGAGCGGCAAGTCCGCGAAATCATGATCCCCCGCGCACAAATGGATGTCATCGACATCAGCCAGCCGCCGGAAAAATTCATCCCCCACGTCATCGAAACCGCGCACTCGCGCTTCCCCGTCATCGAGGGCGACAAGGACAACATCATCGGTATCCTGCTGGCGAAAGACCTGTTGCGCTATTACGCCGGCGAAGAATTCGACGTGCGCGACATGCTGCGTCCCGCGGTGTTCGTGCCGGAGTCGAAGCGACTCAACATCCTGCTGCGCGACTTCCGCAGCAACCGCAACCACATCGCGCTGGTGGTCGACGAGTATGGCGGCGTGTGCGGGATGGTCACCATCGAGGACGTGCTGGAGCAGATCGTGGGCGACATCGCCGACGAATACGACTTCGACGAAGACGAGGACAACATCATCCGCCAGGACGACGCCCACTGGCGCGTCAAAGCCGACACCGAGATCGAGGATTTCAACCAGGCCATGGGCACCGATTTCAGCGACGAGGACTACGACACCGTCGGCGGGCTGATCTTGAAGGCGGCAGGCCAGCTTCCGAAACGCAACGAACGTGTCCAGATCGGCGACTGGCAATTCACCGTATTGCATGCCGACAGCAGGAGACTGCACTCGCTGCTGGCAGAGCGGACGCTGATCGGTGAGGACAAGCCGCGCCCGCGCTAAGCTGCGTATCAGCCGTTCGTCCACTGCGCCTCCGGATCACCTGGTTGTAACTTTCCGGCGCCAAAATTCGCAAGAGAATTCGCACCGCCCGGACACCCTCACGGAGAACCCGTAATGATCCAGAAAGAAACGCCGGATATGCCGCTGCTGTCGCTGGGCATGATGTCGGTGCTTGCGGCGCAGTTCCTCTCGGCCCTGGCCGACAACGCCATCCTGATCGCCGCCATCGCGATCGTCAAAGCGCAGGGGCTGCCGCATCTGGTGCCCCTGCTGCAGGAATCCTTCGTTGTGCCCTTCATCCTGCTTGCCCCCTTTGTCGGCCAGGTCGCCGACGGATTTCCCAAGGGGCGCGTGATGCTGGTGGCGAACATGGTCAAGCTCGCGGGTGCGCTCGCGATGGTGCAGGGCGTCAACCCGCTGACTGCGTATGCCCTGATCGGGATCGGCGCGGCGATGTATTCGCCGGCGAAATACGGCATCCTCGCCCAGATGTTCGGGCCGGCCGCCCTGGTGAAGGCGAACGGCATGATGGAAGGTTCCACCATCGTTGCGATCCTGCTTGGAGTTGTACTGGGCGGCTGGCTGGCTGACCAATCCCTGGCATGGGCGTTCACCGGCGTCGTATCGGCATATGGTTTCGCGGCATTGGCCAACTTGTTCGTCCCGTCGTTGCCGGCGGAAAACGCGGAAGCGCATTTCCACCCCTGGCGCCTGGTCAGGCAGTTCCTGGGATCGGTAATGTCGTTGTTGAAGAATCCCGATTCACGCTTCAGCCTGTTGGGAACCAGCATGTTCTGGGGCAGCGGCACCACACTGCGCCTGATGCTGTTCGCCTGGGTGCCGGTCGCCTTGCTGATCACCGACAACCAGACGCCGGCCAACCTGATGGGAGCCGTTTCTGTCGGCATCGTGCTGGGTGCGCTGGGCGCAGGCCTGTGGGTGTCGCTGGCCAACGTCAATCGCGCGCTGTTGGGAGGCTTGCTGCTGGGCCCGTCCATTTTGGCGATCGTCTTCATCCACGATCTGACATTCGCGATGATCTCGATGGTCGCGATCGGTATCTTCGGCGGCTTCTTCGTCGTGCCGCTCAATGCCCTGTTGCAGGAGCGCGGCCACGCAACCATCGGCGCGGGCAATGCGCTGGCCGTGCAGAACTTCGCCGAGAACATCGCCATGCTGGTGTTCGTGGGGATCTACGGCTGGACGGCGACTGCGGGAATTCCGATCGGGACGAGCATCGTCGGATTCGGCCTGGCCCTGCTCCTGGCGACTGGCGCGCTCACGGTGTCCCGGCTGGGGAGGCGGTGACGGCCGGGTAACTTGCGCAGGTCGGGGCGACCCTTCGACAAATTCGGGGCGAACGGACTTCAAATGTCAATTGGCCGAATCACTAGAATTGTTCATCGGGGCGCAGGTAGCGCCATTGCCCCTGCGGCAGTTCGCCGAGCCGCACCTTGCCTATGCGCACGCGCTTCAGCGCAGTCACCCTCAAACCCACCATTTCGCACATGCGGCGGATCTGGCGCTTCTTGCCCTCGTTCAAAATGAAACGCAACTGATCCTCGTTCTGCCAGCTGACCTTGGCGGGCTTCAGCTTCTTGCCGTCCAGCGACAGGCCGTGATTCAGCAGCGCCAGCCCATTGCCGACGAGCTTGCCCTGCACGCGCACGAGATATTCCTTTTCGATCGGCGAATCTTCCCCGATCAGTTGCTTGGCGATGCGCCCATCCTGGGTAAGCACCAGCAAACCGGTCGAATCGATATCGAGGCGACCCGCAGGGGCCAGGCCGAGCAGGTGGCTGCGGTGGAAGCGATACGGCGTGGTGTCCTGATCCCAGCGCGTCGAGGCATCGAGCAGCAGGATCGCCGGTTTGTATCCCTGCTCGGCCTGTCCCGAAACATAGCCCACAGGCTTGTGCAGCAGGATCGTGACGCGTCCCTGCTGCTTGGCCTGCGCGGCCTTTTCCAGCGTGATCTTTTGCGTCGGCAATATCCTGGTGCCGAGTTCGCTGACGACCTCGCCGTCCACTTTCACCCAGCCCCTGGCGATGTAATCGTCCGCTTCGCGGCGCGAGCACAGACCCTGTTCGGACATCAATTTTGAAAGACGTATTTTTTCCATGTTTAACCTAGTGCGGGAAACAGGCCGCGCAATCCGGCCGCGATGAATTCGACCGCGATGGCGGCAAGGAGCAGGCCCATCAAGCGTGTCACGATGTTGCTGCCGATCTTGCCCAGGCGCCGCGAGACCCAGGGGGCGATCAGGAAAGTGAGCCAGACGGTCAGGCTCAGGGCGACGAGTACCAGCCCCATGATGCCGTAATGCCCGATGTTGTTTCCCTTGTGCGCATCCAGGATCACCGTGCTGATCGCACCCGGACCGGCCAGCAAGGGCGTCGAGAGCGGCACGATGGCGATCGACGAAGTGGAGTCGCTGTCGATATCGTCCGGTGTCAGCGTCGGCTTGTTGCCGATGAGCATGGTGATGGACATCAGCAGCAGCAGGATGCCGCCCGCGGTGCGGAAGGAATGGATGCTGATGCCGAAGAAGCCCAGTATCGCCTCGCCCAGCACCAGGGCCGCGAGCAGGATGATGAAGACCGACAGCGAGGCCATGCGTCCCACCCGTTCGCGTTTCTGGGCCGTCATGCCGGCGGTGAACGCGATGATGATGGGAATGATCCCGACCGGGTCGATGATCGCGAACAGGCTGATGAAGATCTTGGTGTATTCGGTGAAATCGAGCATGGCTACAGGTCAGACGAGGTGGTCGACCAGCTGTCCCGCTGCCTTGCGAAGGCGGCGCGACAAACTGACGGCAATGGCGCGGATGATGCGCGAGCCGATCCGCGGATGCTCTTCCAGCATCTGGTCCAGCGCCTCTTTCGACAGCGTCAGCAAGACGGTGTCTTCGGCGGCTTTGCAGGTGGCGGAGCGAGTCTCGCCATCCAGCACCGCCATCTCCCCGAATGTACGGCCTTGTCCGAGCGCGGCCAACTGCACCTGCTGCCCATTCTGGTTTGCCTTGATCACGGCGACGCTGCCCGAATGCACGATACACATGAAATTGCCGATATCGCCCTCTTCAAAAATGGTCTCGTCCTGGGCGATCTGGTTGATGCCGAAATAATTTGCGGCAGCGCTCAATTCCGTGGCCGGAAGATGGCTGAACAGGTCGCTTTCGATCAGCATGGAACCGATTTCTTCAAGCAGGGCGGAATGGTTGGACATGTTGCGAGTCTGGGTTACGGTGACGTGCGGCGGAACTTACACCGTATAATCTGGCGAATCAACTTTATCGCCCCCGACCGTGAAAAGACTCATCGCCTCGCCTTACCTGAAAGCCTTCCTTGCAGGCGCCATCGCCGTATTCGGATTTGCGCCGTTCGACATCTTCCCGCTGCCCGTGCTCGCGCTCTCCGTGCTGTTCTGGCTGTGGAGCAGGGCAGAGCGTCCGGCGCAGGCGGCATGGCTGGGTTTCGTATTCGGCATGGGGTTGTTCTGCACCGGCATCAGCTGGATCTACGTTGCGCTGCACGAATATGGCTACATGCATCCCATCCTCGCTGCAACGGCAACAGCCTTGTTTGCAGCGGTGAATGCGGCGCTGCCCGCGTTGGCGGGGTATCTGCAGGCAAAACTGAAATCGTTCGTGGTGATCAAGGCGAACCGTGCGTGGGTATTGCTCGTCATGCCCGCGATCTGGACGCTCGCCGAATGGTTGCGCGGTTTGTTGTTCACCGGCTTCCCCTGGCTTTCCGTCGGCTATTCGCAAGTGCCGGCCAGCCCGCTCGCAGGCTATGCGGCGCTGTTCGGCGTATATGGCGTGTCGCTTGCCGTGGCGGCGAGTGCGGCGATGTTGCTGGTTCTGTGGAATGCGCGCCTGGGCCGCCCGGGCAAGATCGCCCTCGCCGTGCTGGTCTTGCTGTGGGCAGGCGGGGCGGCGTTGCGCAGCATCGAATGGACGCAACCCGGCGGCGAACCGCTCAAGGTGAGCCTGTTGCAAGGCAACATCCCCCAGGATGCCAAATTCGCGGAAGACGCGCTGACCAACACGCTGGAAACCTATCTCCGCCTGGCGCAAAGCAGCGATGCGCGATTGATCGTCATGCCCGAGACGGCGTTGCCGCTGTTGCGTCGTGACGTGCCGGAAAGCTACCACGCCAGCCTGAGCGACCATGTCCGGAAAAACGGCGGCGACATCCTCATCGGCGCGTTCGAAAAAGAGGACGGCAAGTACTACAACAGCGTGTACTCCCTCGGCAGCGACGAGAGCCAGCATTACCGCAAGGACCATCTCGTGCCCTTCGGCGAATTCATCCCGCTGCGCAGCGTGTTCGGCTGGGTCATCAACGAAGTGCTGGACATCCCGATGGGCGACCTCACCAGCGGCGGCGCGACGCAAACGCCGCTCAATGTCGCCGGGCAGAAGGTGGCGGTGAACATCTGCTACGAAGATGCCTTTGGCGAGGAGATCATCCGCGCATTGCCGCAAGCCACATTGCTGGTGAACGTTACCAACGATGCCTGGTACGGCGACTCGTATGCCGCGATGCAGCACAACCAGCTCTCGCAGATGCGCGCGCTGGAAACGGGAAGGATGATGTTGCGGGCGACCAATACCGGGGTCACCTCGGTGATCGGCGTGGACGGGCGCATACAGGCCATGTTGCCGCAGCATGAGGAGGGGGTGCTGACGGCGGAGGTTCGGGGGTATGAGGGGAGGACGCCGTATGTGGTTTGGGGGAATGCGGCGATGCTGGTGTTGGTTGCGGTGATGTTGGGGGCGGCGTGGGGGATAGGGCGCAGGAAGTAGGGCGCACCGAGGGCCGTTCGTCCTGAGCCTGTCGAAGCATGAACGTTCCAGCATGTAGGGTGGGCACGTTTTTGTGCCCACGCGGATTCTCCGAAATCAACATCAAAACCGTCGGGGGTAGCCCGACGGCTAGTCACTTTTCTCGTCTTGCCGAGAAAAGTAACCAAAAGAGGGCGCCCCCGGTTTGCCGCCCCTGCGGGGTTCCCTCGATATTTCACCAACAAGCGGGGCTGCGCAACTCGCCCTGGCGGGGCACACAAAACGTGCCCCACTGCGGAGCTCAAACAGTGCTCGCCTGAACCTCCGCTTGTTGGTGAAATATCGAGGCGGCGCTCAGGGGAGGGAAAAGCGAAATTCAAAACCACCGCGTGGGCACTGCGTGCCCACCCTACTCGACTGCAGCCGTTCGTGCTGAGCCTGTCGAAGCATGAATGACTTCAGCTAACATCAACACCATCGGGGGTAGCCCGACAGCAAAAGCCGTTCGTGGTGAGCTTGTTGAACCATGAATGGCTGGGTGCATGGATTGCCGGGGGTTGCCCGGCGGCAAGTCACTTTTCTCGTCTTGCCGAGAAAAGTAACCAAAAGAGGGCGCCCCCGGTTTGCCGCCCCTGCGGGGTTCCCTGCGTTGCTCGACTGGTCAGGCGGCTGCGGAACTCGCACGATCCGCTGCGCGGCCACGTGCTCAAACAGTCCTCGCCGACATCCCCTGACCAGCCTGCGCTACTCGGCGGCGCACAGGGGAGAAAAGCACAGATCAAAACCGCATGGAGGGCAACAAGTTGCCCTCCATAGTCAAAATAATTCGACTCCGGTACATTGGAGTCCAATGTTTACCTCGAGTCGTTGCGCCTAAAGTGAACTCTAGCTTGTGGCAACCGATAGGGGACGGCTGCTGATATACAATGATTGCCATAATTCCCCTTGAATACTTGGATGTATGGATAGCAAGCACTCTACAGCTATTGGACTCGTTTCGGCCATTGGATTGACGATAGTGGCTTATTTCATTCCTATTTTATTTCCATCCATTCCAACAAGTTCTCAATGGTGCATTTTTGCGATTGGTATCGTTTTTATATTTATTTCCCTCTTCGCGCTAATCTGGCCCAAAGTATTTGACAGACAAATTCCAGAATTAAGTATTGTTGTCGGCCATGACGGGCATTACGTGACCGCCAAAAATTACAACATCTACAACACAATGAAAACTGTGTTGGTTGGATTAAAAAATACTGGGGGAACATACCTAACAAACTGCAAACTAGAATTTGAAGTAAGAAACAATGATACAAATGCGCCTGAGAGATGGCTCCGAACCTTGGAGTCTTTTAGCTTGAATCAGGGTGAGGAAAGATATATTGACGTTGCCGCTTACAATGAACCTAATCCTCCGCATCCACCAAGTGGAATAGTTATTCAACTTAGTGCGCCGCCGAGCGGAAGTTTTTGGAGACCTCCAACACTTTCAAAGACTGGCGGGGTTGTTACACTCATAGCCACTTCCGCTGAAAGCCGTCCTTGTGAGGTTGTATTACGCCTATGGGTGGAAAATGAAAAATTGCATTGGGAAAAAGCGTAAGCAGCTAGCGTAGAACGCATTAGACGAAGGCATAATGCGCCCATCAACAAAACATCCGGCGGGTTACGCTTCGCTAACCGCCCTACAAAACTGTTTTCATTTCCCCTGTGCGCCGCCGAGTAGCGCAGGCTGGTCAGGGAATTCTGACGAATATGTTTGAGCACGTGGCCGCGCAGCGGATCGTGCGAGTTTATGAGGAAGCCTGACCAGTCGAGCAACGGAGGGAACCCCGCAGGGGCGGCGCACCGGGGGCGCCCTCTTTTGGTTACTTTTCTCGGCAAGACGAGAAAAGTGACTTGCCGCCGGGCAACCCCCGGCAATCCATGCGTCCCGCCATTCATGGTTCGACAAGCTCACCACGAACGGTTGTAATCAGCGGGCTTGGCCCACCCTTCGACAAGCTCAGGGCGAACGGTCATCAGGTACTTAAATAAATGAAATCCAAGAACACCAACCCCTGGACCTGCTACCTCCTCCAATGCGCCGACAACACCCTCTACTGCGGCATCACCAACGACCTCACCAAACGCCTGGCCGCGCATAACGCCGGCGAAGGCGCCAAATACACGCGCGGCCGCACGCCGGTCACTTTGGTTTACCAGGAACCTTGTGCCGACAAGTCCTCCGCATTGAAGCGCGAGCGGGAGATCAAGGCTTTGCCGCGCGCGGACAAGCTTGCGCTGTTTTGTCGATAAGCCGTCTTTATCTCGAATCAAGACAGACCCCGCGAACCGGCTGGGCTTCCAGTTCTGTTGCGTAAAAGCCGCACGATATTGTTTTTCTTCAACTTCGCGTTCAGTTCTGAAAAAATCAGCCACCCATCGCAAGCATCTGGATGGGAGTAGACTGTTGTGAGGGGAGGTGCTGGGCGATTTTCTTTTCCGTCGGAAAAGGACAAACTGGTTCGGCGCTTCCCTGGTTATTTCAAACAATGAGGAGTTCGCATGAAAAAGAATCTGGTGGTATCCATCTCTCTGGCTGGTGCATTGCTGGCGGCAGCATCGGCGCACGCAGAAGTTCGGCATGTGGCCGATACGAACGAAGTCGCGGCTACGGTCGACGTGAACAATTCCACGATCGGGGCGTCGCTTGGGCACTGGTTTAGCGATAACATCGGCGCATCGATCGGCTTGAGCAACGGCAACAGCTTCACCACAACCGAAATTCGCGGCACCTATCTGATCGACAAGCCGTTCGACATCGCCCGCTATCCGGCGCTTCCTTACGTTGGCGCCGGCTTTATGTCCATTAGCGGCCCGACCTATGCTTTCGGCGGCGCGAGCTCGCAAAGCAAGGGCTCCGGTCTGGAAATCTTCGGCGGCGTGCAGTGGCAGACGCCTTGGGTGAAGAACCTGCTGTTCCGTGCTGAAGCACGGATTTCGACGGCTACGGTCGACACCACGGTCAATTCCGGTGTGGGCGCATACCGATTCGATGCAGGCTACAACACGGTGAGCGCGCTGGCTTCTGCGGTTTATCAATTCTGAACAGGCAACGGCAGGCGGCTCCCTGGAAGCAGGGAACCGCTTGTTGATTGCTGTGCACGAATGCCGGGGCGAGCCCGGCTGTTTTTTTTCGGGGTCCGGGCGCTGCCATGCCGTATTGCCCGCCTGCCGATGGCAATGTTGCTTGATCGGGACTGCGGGGATATTGCGGCGTGACGTAACCGGCGGGAACCCGTAAAATGCGGCCTTTCGCAAATACTGGCGGTCATCGAGCATATGCAAACCTTTGGTTCCGACGTCACGCGCTCCGCGCATGAGTCTTCACCCCAACGGGGTTTTGGTTCCGACGTCACGCGCTCCGCGCATGAGTCTTCACCGAAAGCCGGCTCGGGGCCGACTTTTCAGCAAGTCATCCTGACGCTGCAGCAATTCTGGGACAAGCAGGGCTGCGCACTGCTGCAACCCTACGACATCGAGGTCGGCGCGGGCACATTCCATACGGCGACCTTCCTGCGCGCGATCGGTCCCGAGCCTTGGCGCGCGGCCTACGTGCAACCTTCGCGCCGCCCGAAAGACGGGCGCTACGGCGAGAATCCCAACCGCCTGCAGCATTATTACCAGTACCAGGTGGTGCTGAAACCTTCCCCCGACAATATCCAGGAACTCTATCTCGACAGCCTGCGTGCGCTAGGCATCGATACCGCCGTGCACGACATCCGTTTCGTCGAGGACGACTGGGAATCGCCGACTTTGGGCGCCT
>JAJXTT010000013.1 GCA_021783525.1 Pseudomonadota bacterium | reverse complement strand
TGTCCATACTGATCAACAAGAACACCAAAGTCATTACGCAGGGCATGACCGGCAAGGTCGGCCAGTTCCATACCTTCCATTGCAAGAATTACGCGAATGGCGCGAACTGCTTCGTTGCCGGCGTGAATCCGAAAAAAGCCGGCGAAGATTTTGAAGGCATACCGGTGTATGCCAGCGTACTCGACGCGAAAAAGGCGACGGGTGCGACGGTTTCCGTGATCTACGTGCCGCCGTCGGGAGCGGCTGCGGCAATCGACGAAGCGGTCGCTGCCGATCTCGACCTGGTGATCTGCATCACCGAAGGCATTCCCGTGCACGACATGCTGAAGACGCGCTACAAGATGCAGGGCAAGCGCACGCTGCTCATCGGGCCGAACTGCCCCGGACTCATCACGCCGGACGAGATCAAGATCGGCATCATGCCCGGACACATCCACAAGAAAGGCCGCATCGGCGTGGTGTCGCGTTCCGGGACGCTGACTTATGAGGCGGTCGGGCAGCTTTCCGCACTGGGCTACGGCCAGTCGTCCTGCGTGGGTATCGGCGGCGATCCGATCAACGGCATGAAGCATATCGACGTGATGCGCCTGTTCAACGACGATCCGGAAACGGATGCGGTGATCATGGTGGGCGAGATCGGCGGCAGCGACGAGGAAGAATGCGCACGCTGGATCAAGGGCAACATGAAGAAGCCGGTGGTCGGTTTCATCGCGGGCGTCACGGCTCCGGAAGGCAAGCGCATGGGACACGCCGGGGCGATCATCTCCGGCGGCCAGGGCGGAGCCAACGAGAAGCTGGCCGTAATGGAAGAATGCGGCATACACATCACGCGCAACCCGGCGGAGATGGGGCGCACGATGCAGAAGGTGCTGAAAGGCTAAACGGGCGGGGAGATGGGGGAAGGGGGAAGGGTAAAACCTCCGCGCCGCTGTTACCTTTATCCCTTCCCTCTTATCCCTTCTCTCTAGAGGAACTTCATGCTGGAAATGCTGAGTTCAACCCAGTTCTGGGTGGATGTGTTCAAGATCATCGTTATCGACTTGCTGCTCTCGGGGGATAACGCTGTGGTGATCGCGCTCGCGTGCCGCAATCTGCCCGACGCGCAACGCAAGAAGGGCATTATGTACGGCGTGGGCGGAGCGATCGGCTTGCGCATCGTGCTGACGTTCTTTGCGGTGAGCCTGTTGTCGCTTCCTTATCTCAAGCTGGTCGGTGCGCTGCTGCTGCTGTGGATCGGCGTCAAACTGATCCTGCCGGAAGAGGAGCATGGTGAGGGCAACATCAAGGCCGAAACGCATCTGTTGGGCGCAGTGAAGACCATCATCATTGCCGACTTTGTGATGAGCCTGGATAACGTGCTGGGCGTGGCGGCGGCGGCGAATGGAAACACCTTCCTGCTGGTATTTGGCTTGTTGATCAGCATTCCTTTGATTGCGTGGAGCAGCCAGCTGGTATTGAAACTGATCGACCGCTTCCCTGTCATTATTTACGCGGGCGGTGCGTTGCTGGGCTATGTGGCGGGAGAGATGTTGGCGGGTGATGCGCTTTTCAAAACACTGCTGGAAGCGCAACATGTATTGCACTGGCTGATTCCGGCGGGCTGTGCGCTCCTTGTACTGGTGGTTGGCAGGTGGCTGGCTGCACGCAAAACGGCGAAAGCACGGGTGATCGACCTGCTTGACGAACAGGTTCCATCCCCGCACGACAAATCCTGAACGGGTAAATGACGATGAAGATATTGATTCCGGTAGATGGCTCGGCTGGAGCTAACCGCGCGGTGGAATACGTGATCAGAAATGTTGGCTGGTTGAAGGAAGCGCCGCAAGTGTGTCTATTGAATGTGCAATGGAAGTTGGCGTCCGGAAATGTAAAGCTGTTTATAAATCAAGAAACTATCAATGATTACTATCGCGAACAGGGCGCGTTCGCGTTGGCCGAGGCACGCGCGAAGCTGGATTCGGCCGGGCTTGCATACAGTTATCACATCAGCATTGGTGCGCCGGCTGAGGCCATTGTGCAATATGCACAGGAGCAACAAGTTGATCAGATCGTGATGAGCGCTCATGGCCAGGACAAGTTGTCCAACCTGTTGCTTGGGTCGGTGGCCAGCAAAGTCACTCACTTGGCTAGCGTTCCGGTATTGCTCATTAAGTGAAACGGCTGATAAATCAAACAGGTATGGTTTGATTTTGAAAATTGTTTTAGTATTCGCCCCTGTGTGCTCAGCGATCGAGTGAAAACGGGCAGGGCGAATATGAAGAAATCATTTTGGAAAACGGACTGGTTCACCGCTTTGCTGATCGCATTGGTGTTCCTGTTCGGAGCCAATAGTGATTTGATACAAAGTCTGGAGCGAAAAGCCTATGACTGGGGCGTGCTGGCTTCTTCCCGGACGCCCAGCGACAAGATCGCAGTCATCGCCATCGACGACCAGAGCATCGCCAATCTTGGGCGCTGGCCTTGGCCGCGGGCGATCCAGGGCAGGATGCTGGACATCCTGGCTTCGGGACATGCCAAGGTAGTCGGAAACACCGCGTTTTTCTTCGAACCGCAGGTCGATGCGGGCCTGGACTATATCAACAAGATCGGCGCCATCCTCGCCGATTCTTCCCTGAAACGCAGCAACCCCGAGGAATGGGCGCAGCTGGACGCGTTGATGCAGGATGCCCTGGATCATCTGGATAACGACAAGAAGCTGGCAGAAAGCATGCTCAAGGCCAACAATGTGCTGTTGGGCATGTACTTCGAATTGGGTGAGCCGCAAGGCAAACCGGATGGCGCGCTTCCGGATTATGTCCTCAAGAACAACCTGACCAATGTGGTGGGTGGCGAAGACGCTGCGTTGCCTATCCCCGCCCTGGGTGCGCAGTTCCCGATTCCCTCTATCGGATCGACCGCTCTCGCCATCGGCCACCTCAATGCGACGCCGGATGCGGATGGTGGTGTGCGCACCGAGCCACTGGTGATCGGCTATTTCGACCAATATTATCCCTCGCTGTCGCTGATGCTGGCCGCGAAGAGTCTGAATCTCGATCCGAAAGATATAAAAGTCACCCTGGGACAGGGCGTCAAGGTGGGTAACCTGAACATTGCGACCGACCCATCCTTGCGCATGCACACGTTTTTTTATGGCGACCGGGATGGAAAACCGGCGTTTCAGGTCGACTCCTTTTACGATGTGCTGAGCGGCAAGATTCCCCCGGAGAAATACCGCGACAAGGTTGTGCTGATCGGTGCTACCGCGGCCGGAGTGGGCGCATCGCAAGTGACGCCGATCTCCGCCGGAACGTCGCCCGTGCTGACGCTGGCGCATTCGGTCTCCAGCATCCTCAAGCAGGACTTCTTCGTTACGCCGAGATGGGCATTCTGGGCTCAGGGCGCTGTATTTGTTGCGGTTTCCCTATACCTGATCCTGGTGATGCCGCGCCTGAGTGCCGGATTGGCCGCGGCGATCACGGGCAGCCTGTTTGTATTGCTGCTGGCGGTCCATTTCGTCCTGATGACGACCCAGGGGATGTGGCTGCAGTTGATGTTGCCTGCAGCACTGCTGCTGGTCGGCCACCTGCTGCTCACGACGAAACGTTTCCTGATGACCGAAAAGAGCAAGCTCAAATCCGATGCCGATTCCGCAGAGAGCAATCGCATGCTGGGTCTGGCGTTCCAGGGACAGGGTCAACTTGACATGGCCTTCGACAAGTTCCGCAAAGTGCCGCTGGATGATAGTTTGATGGATGTGTTGTACAACCTCGGACTGGATTTCGAGCGCAAGCGCCAGTTCAACAAGGCCGAATCGGTCTTCAAATATATGGCGGATCACAATCCCAAATTCCGCGACCTGGAAGCGCGAACCGCGCAATCCAGGGCAATGGCGGAGACAATCGTACTCGGCGGCTCCGGCGGCCGAAGCAACGACAGCACGATGAAATTGGACCGGCCCGGACTGGCGAAACCCATGCTGGGGCGCTACGAAATCGAAAAAGAACTGGGCAAGGGTGCGATGGGCGTGGTCTATCTGGGCAAGGATCCCAAGATCAGCCGCATTGTGGCGATCAAAACCATGGCGCTGGCGCAGGAGTTCGAGGCGGATGAACTGGAAGACGTCAAGGCTCGCTTCTTCCGCGAAGCCGAAACGGCCGGGCGCCTGAACCACCCCAATATCGTCACGATGTACGATGCGGGCGAAGAACACGATCTGGCGTATATCGCGATGGAGTTCCTGAAAGGCAAGGATCTGGTGATGTATACCAGACAGCCGGATTTGTTGCCGCTGCCCAAGGTATTGAGCATCATTGCGCGCGTGGCGGACGCCCTGGGGTATGCGCATGGCCTGAACGTGGTGCACCGCGACATCAAGCCTGCCAACATCATGTATGACCCGGAATCCGACACGGTGAAAGTCACCGACTTCGGTATTGCGCGTATCACCGACTCCTCCAGGACCAGGACCGGCATGGTATTGGGCACGCCCTCCTACATGTCGCCCGAGCAATTGTCAGGCGTCAAGATCGAGGGACGTTCGGACTTGTTCTCACTGGGCGTGAGCTTGTACCAACTTGCGTGTGGTAAGCTGCCGTTCGCTGGCGATTCCATGGCCCAGCTGATGTTCCGGATCGCCAACGAGCCGCCTCTGGACATCCTGAGCGTCAAGCCCGACGTGCCGCAATGCGTGGTGGCCATCATAAACAAGGCGCTGGCCAAGAAGGTCGAAGACCGATACGAGAACGGTTACGCGATGGCGGAAGCGATACGGCAGTGTGCGGCCCGCCTGTAAGCGGGGCATGGGCAAAAAAAATAAGGATGTTATCAGGGGTGGTACGTGGACATACATGATGCGCTTGAGATAGTCAGCAAGACTGACCCTGGAATGGTCCGTTCGCATAATGAGGACAGCGTCACTTACGATGCCGACATCGGATTGGTGGTGCTGGCGGACGGCATGGGCGGATATAATGCCGGCGAGGTGGCAAGCGGCATCGCCGTTTCGGTGTTGTCCACCGAAGTGCGGCACAGTCTGCAGGATGCGCGCCCGGAAGACTCGGGCGGAGCCGGCGAAGAACTGGGCGTGGCTTTGCTGCGCGACAACGTGAAGAAGGCCAATCTGTCCATCTTCCGCGCTGCCCAGAGTCAGCCGCAATATGCCGGGATGGGCACGACCATCGTCTCTGCGCTGTTCTACGATGATCGGGTGGCCGTCGTGCATGTCGGTGATTCGCGGATGTATCGTTTGCGCGGAGAGGTGCTCGAGTGTGTCACGCGCGATCATTCGCTGTTGCAGGAGCAGATCGACAGCGGGATGATCAGCAAGGAAGATGCGCGCATGTCCAAAAACAAGAATCTGGTGACGCGCGCGGTCGGGATCGATGCCGACGTGGAGCCCGAACTGCATGTGCATGACGTTGAAGTCGGCGACATTTATTTGTTGTGCTCCGACGGCCTGAACGATATGGTCGAGGACGGGGATATCGGGACGACGGTGCAGATGCTGCAGAACAATTTGCCCTTGGCGGCAACCCAGCTGATACAACTGGCCAACGACAATGGGGGACGCGACAATGTGTCGGTCATTCTGGTCAAGGTAAAGGGGCGTTATTCCGCTCCACGCGGGTGGTGGCAGAAGTTGTATTCATGGTTCGGAAATTGAGATAGCAAGAATTAACTACGGGGATTGATGATATGCCGGCTAAATTGATACTCAGCATGGACGGGGCGGTGCTGAAGGAATATCCGCTGAACAAGGAACGCACTACGATAGGGCGCAAGCCGCACAACGATATCGTGATCGACAACCTTGCGGTGAGCAGCGATCATGCGGCCATCGTTACCATCCTGAACGACTCCTTCCTGGAAGACCTGGACAGCACGAACGGGTTGGCCGTCAACGGCACACCGACAAAAAAGCACTTTCTCCAGAACAACGACGTGATCGAGATCGGCAAGTACAAACTGAAATACCTGAACGATCAGCCCACGCAAACCTCGGCCGCGGATTTCGAGAAGACCATGGTATTGCGCGCTCCGGTGAAGATGCCGCCGAAAGAGGGATTCGCGAGATCGCCGCTGGATGTCACGCTGACGCGCAAGTCGGAAGCCACGGCGCAGTTCAATGCAACAAACAGCGGTATGGCGGCCGAAGCATCGGGCGGGCAACCTCCTGCAGCGGTGGTGCAGATATTGAACGGCCCCAATGCCGGCAAAGAGCTGGAACTGGTCAAGAACCTGACCACGCTGGGCAAGCCCGGAGTGCAGGTGGCGGTGCTGGCGCGCCGTCCGCACGGATTTTTCATTACCCATGTGGAAGGCGGCAGCTTCCCCACTGTGAATGGGTCATCTATCGGTGAACAGCCCCATCAGCTCAGAGACCATGACCTCATCGAACTGGCCGGCGTAAAGATGGAGTTCTATTTCAAGACCTGATTACCCCAGTGATCAGTCGACGCGCAATCCGGTGGGAGGAAGGTCGGGGGGGCAAGTGAAGAAGCACGCACTTCTTGTTGCGCTCGGACTTTCTCTAGTACTCCTGTTTGTGGGCGATGCCGCCGGATTCTACCGTCTGGGTTTCGTCCAGTTCATCGATGCCAAACTTTACGATTACCGTTTGCGGTTGACCTTGCCCGGCAAGGGAGACGATCGCATCGTCATTCTCGACATCGACGAAAAGAGCCTGAAAGAAGAAGGTCGCTGGCCCTGGGGGCGGGACAAGCTGGCGGCGCTGATGGACGAATTGTTCGAGCATTACGGTGCTGCGGTGGTCGGCTTCGATGTGGTGTTCGCCGAAAGGGATAACAGTTCCGGCCTGAAAGTGTTGCAGGAGCTGGGGAAGAATCAGTTCAGGAATGTTGCGCAGTTCCAGTCGGTGCTGACCCGGATCACGCCCCATCTCGAATACGACAAACTCTTCGCCGACAAGATCAAACAGCGAAACGTTGTGCTGGGGTACTACTTCAGCAACAGCGAGCGCGGTTCCGCCAAGAGCATTTCCGGCGTCCTGCCGGAGCCGGTTTTTCCCGCGGGGACTTTCAGGGGACGACCGATCTCGTTCCTGCGCTGGGACAGCTATGGGGGGAATCTGCCCGAATTGCAGCGCAGCGCGGAAGCGGCCGGGCACTTCAATCCTGTGGTCGATTTCGACGGGGTGGTGCGCCGCGTGCCGATGGTCGTCGAATACGATGGGGCGTATTACGAATCCCTGGCGCTTGCCGTCGTGCGCGCCGCACTGGGCATGCCCAGATTGTCGCCGGGGTACGCGACCGGAAAAGACAGGAACTACGGCGGACTGGAATGGCTGACACTGGAGTCGCCACAGGGGAATCTGCGCATCCCGGTGGATGCGGAAGTCAGTACACTGGTGCCTTACCGCGGTGTGCGCGGCACCTTTCGTTACATATCGGTGGCGGATGTGCTGCATGAACGCATCCAGCCAGCGGATATGAAAGGCAGGATCATACTGGTTGGAACTTCCGCGCCTGGATTGATGGACCTGCGCGCCACGCCGGTCGGCGAGGCCTATCCCGGAGTGGAGATCCATGCCAGCATGATCAGCGGCATCCTCAATCAGGACATTAAACAGAGCCCACCCTACGTTCCGGGGGCGAACGTGCTGATGTTGCTCATCGCAGGCGTCACATTGGCCATTCTCCTGCCCCTGCTGAGTCCGGCCCATGGAACGTTGCTTTCGGCCGGCGTGCTGCTGGTTGAAGTCATCGCCAACGGCTCGCTGTGGGGGTATGGCAACATGGCCCTGCCCTTGGCGGGCGGGCTGATCATGGTCTTTGCATTGTTCGCGCTGAACATGACCTATGGCTACTTTACGACGGAGCGTACCAAGCGCCAGATCACCGGCTTGTTCGGCCAGTATGTGCCGAGCGAAGTGGTCGACGAGATGAGCAGGAATCCGGAGCGCGTCTCGATGGAAGGCGAAAGCCGCGAAATGACTGTCCTGTTCTCCGATGTGCGCGGCTTCACCACGATCTCGGAAGGGCTTGAACCCAGGGACTTGTCGCTGTTGATGAATGAGTTTCTGACCCCGCTCTCTCGCGTGATCTACAGCCATCGCGGCACAATTGATAAATACATGGGCGACTGTATCATGGCGTTCTGGGGGGCGCCGTTGCCGGACACTCGCCACGCTTATCATGCCGTGCTGGCCGGGCTGGAGATGCAGAGGGCCTTGAGCGGCCTGCAGCCGCATTTCAGGGAACGCGGCTGGCCGGAGATTGCCATTGGCGTCGGCATCAATACCGGACGGGTAAGCGTCGGCAACATGGGCTCCGAAGTGCGCATGGCTTATACGGTGATGGGTGATGCGGTCAATCTGGCGGCGCGTCTGGAAGGTATTACCAAGGAGTATGGAGTCGGTGTGCTGGTGGGAGAGATGACCAAGGAAGAGGCCCCGGAATTTGTCTATCGCGAACTTGATCTGGTACGCGTCAAAGGAAAAGACAGACCGGTGGCAATCTACGAACCAATCGGCCTGGTCGGAGAGGTCGAATCCTCCGTGCTTGAAGAAATCAGGCTGTTCCAGCAGGCGTTGAGGTTTTATCGCAAGCAGGAATGGGACAAGGCGGAACTGCAACTGTATGGCTTGTCGAAGATCGCTCCACGGGAGAAATTGTATGAAGTGTACGGCGAGCGCGTTGCCTACTATCGCAACAATCCGCCGGGCGATAACTGGGACGGCGTGTTTGTCTTCAATACGAAATGAGTGAAGCGGGAACGCTGACGATGAAACTGAGAATATTGGGATGCAGCGGGGGTATCGGGGGCAATTTGCGCACCACCTCGATGCTGCTCGATCACGATGTGCTGATCGATGCCGGAACCGGCGTCGGCGATCTGAGCCTGGCCGAAATGAGCGTGATCGACCATGTCTTTGTGACTCATTCGCATCTCGATCACATCGCTTGCCTGCCGCTGCTCATCGACAGCGTGGGATTCATGCGTGACCAGCCTTTGGTCATTCATGCGACCGAGGAGACATTGAGCATCCTCAAGCAGCATGTATTCAATTGGGAGATCTGGCCGGATTTCAGTGAAATACCCAGCCTGCATCAGCCCATCCTGCGTTATGAGCGGATCGCGCTGGGCGAGACTGTGGACGTCGGCGGTCGCAAGATCACGCCTCTGCCGGCGAACCATGTGGTTCCGGCGGTCGCCTTCCGGATCGACAGCGGCAGGCAGAGCCTGGTGTTCAGCGGAGACACGACCACATGCGATGCCTTGTGGGAGGCGGTCAATCGCATCCCGAACCTCGAATATCTGATCGTCGAAACGGCCTTTTCGAATGCGGAAAGGGATCTTGCCGTCATCTCCAAGCACCTTTGCCCTTCGTTACTGGCGGAAGAGCTGAGCAAGCTCAAGCTCGATCCCAGGATATACATCACTCACCTGAAGCCCGGCGAGATCGAGCTGACGATGCAGGAAATCAGCGAGTGCGTGCAGAAATTTGTGCCGAAGATGCTGCAAAACGGACAGGTATTCGAATTTTAGGATCGGACGAAGACAAAATTATGCAGGATATCCTGGACATCAGAGTGCTCGCTGCGCTGGAACCGATCTCGTCGTTCAGCCCGGCGCGCCTGCGCGAACTGCTTGACTACTGTCATGTGGAAAGCGTGGCGCAAGGCAGCGACCCGTTCAGGGACCATCCGCCCACGGGGCAGTCGGTCTACCTGTTGCGCGGCGAACTGGAAGTGGTGTACGAGGATGACAATCGGGTGCTGATCCGGTCGGGTTCGGAATGGGCGCGTCATCCCATAGGCAAGCGCCAGCCGGCCATCCGCTCGGCGCTTGCCTTGAGCGACGCGCAGCTGTTGCGCGTCGACGACGAACTGCTGGACCGCATGGTGACATGGGACCAGTTCGCCTATCATGACGACGTGAGGCCGACGGCGCTGAAGGAAGGCTCGGAATCGGCACTGAAAAGACTGCTGAATTCCGGCATGTTCAGCGCGGAGAATCTGAGCAACAGTCCGTTTGCGCATCTGCCGTCGGCCAATATCGGTAAGCTGCTCAACTGCATCGAAGCTATCGCAGTCTGGGACAAGGATGTCATCATCCGCGAGGGCGATGACGGGGATTATTATTACCTGATCGAAAGCGGACGCGCCCAGGTTACGCGGCTTGTAGGCGGAGCCAATCTGGTACTGGCCGAGCTCAAGGCGGGCGATGTCTTTGGGGAGGAGGCGCTGGTCTCCGAGTCCAAACGCAACGCCACGGTGACGATGAAGAGCAACGGTGTGCTGCTGCGCCTGAAGAAGCAGGATTTCCTGAAATTGATGCAGGAACCCTTGCTGCATCGCATCAATTACGAGGATGCCAGAAATAAAGTCGCCCAGGGGGCGATCTGGCTGGATGTTCGCCATCCGCCTGAATACCGGTACGACAAGTTGCCTGGAGCGATCAATGTTCCGCTCAATGACATCCGCAATGCAATCGGGGTGCTGAGCAAGGCAACGACGTATATCGCGTATTGCCAGAGCGGCCGACGCAGTGCTGCCGCTGCGTTCATTCTGGCCCAAGCGGGATATGACGTGTATGTATTGGAGAATGGTTTGTGGTCTGTGCCCAAGGCACAGCAACAATAGCAGTCGCAAGGTTGAGGAGGAATAGAATGGCCAGTCCGGTACAAGGCAATATGAACGAGATGGGGTTGCGGTTGGAGTTCACCAGGAACCTCAATCATGTGACCAACAAGATACACGCCACCAGCAACATCGACGAGATCATGCTGGACGTCAGCAAGGACATATGCACCCTGTTCAATGCCGACCGACTGACCATCTACGTGGTGGGCGAAGACAAGGCGTCGCTGATCTCCAAGGTCAAGACCGGTCTGAATTCCTTCAAGGACCTGAAACTGCCGATCGCCGAGCAAAGCATTGCCGGCTACGCGGCATTCCACAAGAAGCTGCTCAATCTCAAGGACGTCTATGACGAGCAGGAGTTGGCCGCTTTTAGCACGACGTTGCGCTTTCTTCAGGACGTGGACCGGCGCACCGGCTACCGTACAAAGCAGATGCTGGTTGCGCCTATCGTCGATGTCGAGGGTGGGGACCTGATCGGGGTGATGCAGGTCATCAACAACAAGGCCGGCATACCTTTTCCGTCGATGGTGGAAGAGGGCGCACGCGAACTGGCACAGACCCTGGCGGTCGCCCTCAAGCAGCGCCAGCAACAGGCCAACACGGTCAAGACGAAATACGATTACCTCGTTTCCGATGCCGTGATGTCTGCGGCAGAGTTCGAACTGGCAACGCGCACCGCACGGCGCAAGGGCGTGGATGTCGAGGACGTGCTGCTGGATGAGTTCCAGGTCAAGCCGGAAGCGTTGGGCAAGGCGCTCTCCAGTTTCTTCGGAGTGCCTTATGAGCCGCTCAAGGCGGACCGGATCAAGCCGTCCGAGCTCCTGCGCAACCTGAAGCGCGAATATGTGGAAAGCAGCCACTGGGTGCCGGTGGACGACACCCCGGAAGGGGTGGTCATACTCACCACCGACCCGGAGCGGATACAGGCCTCGCGGGTGGTCAACAATATTTTTCCCAAAAACAGGCTGATCTATAAAGTCTGCACGCAGCGCGAATTCAAGGCCACGCTCGACCAGTTTTATGGCGGCGGTTCCGGTGTGGGCGATATCACCGGCAGCTTTGAAGATACGGGCAGCATGGATGATCTGCTGACTTCGTTGGGGGGCGGAGATGAGGAAGAGTCGGGCGCCAGTCAGGACGAAGTCAGCGCAGCAGCGGATAACGAACTGGTCAAGCTGGTCAACAAGATCATTATGGATGCCTACAGAATGGGCGCCTCGGATATCCATATCGAGCCCCAGCCGGGCAAGGCCAAAACGGGGATACGTCTGCGCAAGGACGGTACGCTGTTGAACTACATCGAAGTGCCTTCCACTTATCGCAATGCGATGATCACGCGCCTCAAGATCATGTGCGACCTCGACATCTCCGAGAAGCGCAAGCCGCAGGACGGCAAGATCAAGTTCAAGAAATACGGCCCCCTGGATATCGAATTGCGGGTCGCGACCATTCCCTCGCAGGGTGGCGTTGAAGACGTGGTGATGCGTATCCTGGCTTCCGGCGAACCCATCCCGCTGGAAAATATGAACTTCTCGGCGCGCAATCTCGAGTTGGTGAAAAAAACCATCAGCAAGCCCTATGGACTGTTCTTCGTGTGCGGGCCGACCGGTTCGGGCAAGACGACGACATTGCACTCCATCCTGAAACACATCAACACGCCTGACACCAAGATATGGACCGTGGAAGACCCGGTCGAAATCACGCAGAAAGGCTTGCGGCAGGTGCAGGTCAACAAAAAGGCCGGCCTGGATTTTGCCACCATCATGCGCTCATTCCTGCGCGCCGATCCGGATGTGATCATGGTGGGTGAAATGCGCGACAAGGAGACGGTCTCCACCGGTATCGAGGCCTCGCTCACCGGCCACCTGGTGTTCGCCACCCTGCATACCAACAGCGCGCCGGAATCGATCATTCGCCTGCTCGACATGGGCATGGATCCGTTCAATTTTGCCGACGCCCTGCTCGGCATTCTGGCGCAACGCCTTGCCAAGCGCCTGTGCAAGGATTGCAAGAAGGCGCATATCGCGTCTCAGGACGAGATCAAGGCGCTACTCACCGAATATGCCGAGGAAATGCGCAGCACCGAGACCTGGAAGAAAGATCCCAATGCCGCATACAAGGCGCTGTACGGGGACTGGGTCAAACTGTTCGGCGACGACAAGGGCCAGATCAAGCTTTACGAAAAAGTGGGTTGCGATAAATGCTCCGGCACGGGTTATCGCGGGCGGGTAGGCCTGCACGAATTGCTGATTGGCACCGACGCGGTGAAGAAGGCCATCCAGGGGCATGCGCGGGTTGCCGAGCTTTTTGCGCTGGCGCTGGAAGAAGGGATGCGTACCCTGAAGCAGGACGGTATTGAAAAAGTCCTGAGCGGTATCACCGACGTCCATCAAGTGCGCGCCGTTTGTATCAAGTAACTTTCAATTCATAGCGGGATCGGTCAATGTCATGACGCAAGGCGAAAAACTGCTGCACCGGCTGGAGGAATTGAATGCCATCGGTGTGGCGCTTTCAAGCGAACGCGATATCGATCGCCTGCTGGAGACCATTCTGGTCGCCGCGAAGCGCATCACCAACGCGGATGCCGGCACGTTGTATCTGCTGGAACCGGAACGGCAGTTGCTCAAGTTTTCGATCATGCGCACAGATTCCCTGGGCATCGCGCAGGGAGGCACCACCGGCAATGCCATCAAGCCCTATCCGATCCACCTGATCGACAAGGATGGCAAGCCCAACCATTCCATGGTGGTGGCGCATGTCGCCCTGAACGACGTGACGGTGAACATCGCCGATGCCTATACCGCCGAAGGTTTCGACTTTTCCGGCACCAAGGGTTTCGACAAGAAAACCGGCTACCGCTCCACTTCGTTCCTGGCCGTGCCGATGAAAAACCACGAGAACGAGATCATCGGTGTGTTGCAGCTCATCAACGCCCAGGATCGGGAAAGCGGCGCGATCGTGTCTTTCTCGGAAGACGACCAGCATCTGCTGGAATCGTTGGCTTCGCAGGCAGCCATTGCGCTGACCAACCGGCGGCTGATCCAGCAACTGGAGGACTTGTTCGAATCATTGATCAATCTGATCAACACCGCCATTGACGACAAATCGCCCTACACAGGGGGGCACTGTGAGCGTGTTCCGGCACTGACCATGATGCTGGCTGAAGCGGCGAATAACACCAAAATCGGGGACAAGGATTTCATTCTGACGGAAAAAGACCGTTACGAACTCAAGATCGCCGGACTGCTTCATGATTGCGGCAAAATCACCACGCCGGTGCACGTGGTGGACAAGTCCACCAAACTGGAGACCATCTTCGATCGTATTCAATTGATCGATACACGCTTCGAAATACTGAAGCGCGACGCCGAGATCGAGGCGCTCAGGGGGCTCAGGACGAATGCAGAGTTTGAGGCGACGGTCCGGCAACTCGATGACGACCGGACATTCCTGCGCCGCTGCAATATCGGTTCGGAAAAGATGCAGGACGCTGACATCGCACGGGTAAAGCAGATCGCCCGGTATCAGTGGCGCAACACCGAGGGCAGACCGGCTGATTTTCTCAGTGCAGAGGAAGTCGAGAATCTCACTATCCGCGCCGGCACGCTGACGGCGGCGGAACGCGAGATCATCAATCACCATATCAACGTCACGATCAAGATGCTCGAAGCGCTGCCCTGGCCGAACCACCTGAAGCATGTGCCGGAATACGCGGGCGGACACCACGAACGCATGGATGGCAAAGGATATCCCAAGGGCCTGAAGCGCGAACAGATGCCGATACAGGCGAGGGTCATGGGCATCGCCGATATTTTCGAGGCATTGACTGCCAAAGACAGGCCCTACAAGGAAGGGAAGACGCTTACCGAGTCGCTGGCAATC
>JAJXTT010000267.1 GCA_021783525.1 Pseudomonadota bacterium | reverse complement strand
CGACCGAGGCCAGAATGAGCGCGCCGCCCATGGTCGGCGTGCCGGCCTTGACCAGATGCGTTTGCGGCCCGTCCGTACGCACGGATTGGCCGATCTTCATCGCGGTCAGCCTGCGGATCATCCACGGTCCGAGCATGAACGAGATAAATAGCGCCGTCATGGCCGCCATCACCGCCCGCAGCGTAATGTAGTTGAATACGCTGAACGTGCGCACATCTTGTGCCAGCCATTGCGCTAATGCGAGCAGCATGGTTCCCCCTTTTGCAGTGCAAGATGTTGCACCACCCGTTCCATCTTCATAAATCGAGAGCCTTTCACCAGCACAGTGGTCTGTGCATCCAATTCTTCATCCAGGACGGCGTACAGCGCCTCGACGCTGGCAAAATGCCGCGCACCCGCGCCGAATTCGCGAACCGCCTCTGCGCTCAATGTTCCCAGGGCAAACAGACGCTGGATGCCGAGTTCGCGCGCCGCGATGCCGATCTCCCGGTGGAACCGCGCGGCGTCTTCCCCGAGTTCCCCCATATCGCCCAGCACCAGGATGCGTTTTCCCGATGCATGAGCCAGCACTTCGATCGCGGCATGCACCGAGGCCGGGTTTGCGTTATAGGTGTCGTCGATCAGCATTGCGCCCTGCACGGCCTGTTTGCGCTGCAAGCGCCCGGCCACTCCGCCGAATTGCCCAAGGGCTTCGGCGATTTTTGCCGGCGGCACTTTGAGCGCCAGCGCTGCCGACGCGGCGGCCAATGCATTGAGCGCGTTGTGTTCGCCCGGCACCTGCAACGCGACGCGCAGCTCGCCGGCCGGCGTGCGCGCATGCAAGATTCCGCCATAGCCGCTTGCTGTCCATTGGCCCTGGACCGCAGCCGGATGTCCCAGCGCGAAATCGAGCACGCTGTGTTTTCCGGCAAGAGCGCGCCACAACGGCGCGTATGCGTCGTCGGCATTGATCACTGCCGTACCGTCACCAGCCAGGCCTGCGAATATTTCGCCCTTGGCGCGCGCCACGCCTTCCACCGAACCGAGCCCTTGCAGATGCGCGCCGGTTGCGTTGTTGACGACCGCCACATCGGGTATCGCGATGCGTGTGAGGTAATCGATCTCGTTCGGGTGGTTCATGCCCATTTCGATCACCGCGTAGCGATGATTCGCCCGCAGCTTGAGCAGGGTGAGCGGCATGCCGATGTCGTTGTTGAAATTGCCCTGGGTTGCCAGCACACTTTCTTCGCTGCCTGCATGGCCGCGCAAAATCGCCGCCAGCATCTCTTTCACCGTCGTCTTGCCGTTGCTGCCGGTGATGGCAACGAGAGGGATATCGAACTGCTTCCGCCAGTGTGCGGCGAGGCGACCGAGAGCCAGGCGCGTATCTTCCACGACCAGGATCGGCGTGTGGGGATCGAGGATGGCGCGGATCTGCTCGTAGCCTTGCGTGTTGACCACAGCCCCGACCGCCCCGGCCTTCAGCGCGTCCGCAACGAACTTCGAGCCGTCGAAATGCTCGCCTTTGAGCGCGATGAACAGATCGCCCTGCGCGATCGTGCGCGTATCGGTGGACACGGCAGTGAAGCGCGTGTCCGCGCCAATATGCCGGGCCGATATTGCCTGGGCAGCCTGCGAGAGCAGCATCATATCCAGCGCTCCTCGGGGGTCCACATGCTCAGCGCGCGATGCGCGATCTCGCTGTCGGAGAACGGCTTGCGCTCCCCCCTGATCTCCTGGTAATCCTCGTGCCCCTTGCCCGCAAGCAGGACGGTATCGTTGAATTGCGCCTTGCTGATCGCAAACGCGATCGCCTTGGCACGGTCTTCGATCACCTGAAAATCGCCCTGCATACCCGCGATGATGGCATTGATGATCTCGTGGGGATCCTCATTGCGCGGATTGTCGTTGGTAACGATGCGCATGTCGGCGAATTTCGATGCCACCGTTCCCATCATCGGGCGCTTGCCGCGGTCCCGGTCGCCTCCGCAGCCAAAGACGCAAATGACCCTGCCGCCGGACGGTTCGGTCACCTCGCGCAACGTATTCAATACTTTTTCCAGGGCATCCGGCGTATGGGCGTAGTCGACCACCACCGTGGGCGTGTCCTTGCCGCCCAGAGTCTGCATGCGTCCCGCCACGGCCTTTTGCTGCCCGAGTTCTCGCGCCGCATCGTCGATTCCGACTTCGCTGACCAGCAGTACCGCCAGCGCGCCCAGCAGATTCGATGCATTGAAACGGCCGAGCAGTTTGCTCTGCATTGCCGCCGCACCCCAGCTGGTATGCAGCTGGAGCGTCAGCCCCTGCGCATCCATCTGCGTAAGCGTCCCGTACACCATGCGAATGCCCAGACGTTCCGCGAGGTCCAGAGACTCGCGGGTCAGCCCGTATCCGACCACTTCCACGGGCTTGTCCTGGAGTTGTCCGGCCAGTTCGGCACCGAAGGCGTCGTCCAGATTGAGCACGGCATGCTTGAGGTTCTCCCAGTCAAACAGGCGGCGCTTGGCCGCCGCATAGCTTTGCATGTCTCCGTGAAAATCCAGATGGTCGCGGGTCAGGTTGGTGAGCAACGCGACATCGAAGTTCACGCCGTTCACGCGCCCCTGCGCCAGTGCGTGCGAAGACACTTCCATCGCGACCGTCTTCGCATCCTGGCGTTCATACTCCGCCAGAAGGGCATGCACGATCAGCGCGTCCGGCGTGGTGTTCGCGGTTGCCTGCAACGCTCCGGGAAATCCGTTGCCCAGGGTGCCCAGCACCGCGCCTTTGCGCCCGAGGGCCGTGTAAGTCCTGGCAAGCCAATGACTGATGGATGTCTTGCCGTTGGTGCCGGTGACGCCGACCATCCACAACTTCCGCGACGGATGCCCATATACGCGGTCCGCGATCAGGCCCGCCCGGTGACGCAGGTCGTGCACCGCCAGGTTGGGCACATGCCACTCGCTGTTCCATTTGAACTCCTGCGCTTCCCAGATCACTGCGTTCGCACCCCGCTCAATGGCCTGTGCGATATAGTTGCGGCCATCGGCCTGCATGCCGCGATAGGCGACAAACGTATCGCCGCGTTGTACGGAGCGGCTGTCGGAAGTGAGTCGCGTGATGTTTATCCCGAGCGCATTCAACTCGTCGATGTTGAAGGCACTCATACTTCCTCCGGAACCAGGTCTGCAGGTGTCGGCTTCATCACGTTATCCAGAGGGGCGTCGTTCGGGACACCGAGCATGCGCAAAGCTGCTCCCATTACATTGCTGAATACCGGT
>JAJXTT010000266.1 GCA_021783525.1 Pseudomonadota bacterium | reverse complement strand
CCGTGACTTTCAGTCCGCGCTGCACCAGTTGCCAGGTCCAGCCGCCGGGCGCGGCGCCCAGGTCGACGGCTGTCATGCCCGGCCTCAGCCATAGTGCCTGTTCCTTTTTGTCGAGGAACACCTCAAACGCTTCCGCGAGCTTGAGATAGGAGCGGCTCGGCGCATCACTCGCCATGCTGACGCGCTGGATGCCGTTGAGCGCGGCTGAGCTGTTGTGCGGATCGCCGGTGGCGATCAGCGCGCGCTGGTTATCGGGAAAGAAGATGTGCAGTCGCGGCAAGGATGGGTCGTCCGCCAGGCGTGAAGCGTTGCGCAACTCTTCCTCAAGCAAAGGCTGGAAGCGTCTTGTAAAGCCGGACAGCGTCTTGCCCTCGTTGGTGTCGGGTACTTCCAGACATACGGCGCCAAACCTTTCAGGCGATGCTGGTATCGATGCCAGCAGGGGCGTAAGCCGGTCGCGTTCCGGCAAATCGTTCACTTCAGTATGCAAACTGAGCAATTGGCGCGCAAAGGTGAGTTGTCTGTAAGCAAGTTTTGGTTTGCCCTGCAGCACGACGAAGCCGCTGTTTTCGGCCGTTTCGACCGGCTTGGCCTGGGTTTCTTCCACGCAATCGCGCTCGAAGCCGGGACGGCAATAGATCAGCCAACTGGGTAAGGTGTTCATGGCGCGGCATGGTAGGGATTACCGGGGTGATGGGCAAGCAAAATGGTAGAATCCGCGCCTATTTTATTTTGGCGGTACAGATGGCGAAACGTTACGACTTGATAGTGTTCGACTGGGACGGCACGGTGATGGACTCCACGGCGATCATCGCGGGCTCGATCCAGGCTGCCTGCCGCGACCTGAAATTGCCGGTTCCCGACGACGAGACGGCGCGTCATGTGATCGGTCTGGGGCTGGTGCAAGCCTTGCGTCATGCCGTCCCCGATGCGCCGGAGGAGATGTATGAGCCGCTGGTGGCGCGCTACCGCCATCATTTCCTGTCGCAGAATGAATCGATCCCCCTGTTCGACCAGGCAAGAGAGACCATCATCGAGTTGTATGGCGCAGGCTACCGGCTTGCGGTGGCGACGGGCAAGAATCGCAACGGCCTGGATCATGCTCTGGAATCCACCGGCATGGGCGCGTATTTTCATGCCACGCGCACGGCCGACCGGACATTTTCCAAGCCGCACCCGGCGATGCTGCTGGAGATCATGGAAGAACTCGATGTTCAGCCAGAACGCACTTTGATGATCGGCGATACCACGCACGATCTGCAGATGGCGATCAATGCCGGGGTCGATGCCCTGGGTGTAACGCACGGGGCGCATCCTGAGGACCAACTGCGCGAATTGAAGCCGATCGCCCTGCTGGATGATTTCATTGAACTGAGAGAGTGGTTCAGGGTCAACGGATAACGGATTTTTCGAAGGAGTTCTAATTTATGTCAGATGAAAACAACAACTGGGAACGCGGCGTACTGGAAAAACTGGCGTTGTCCGCCGTTCAGGAGCAGCGCCGTGCCCGGCACTGGGGAATCTTCTTCAAGGTGCTCGGGTTCGGATATCTGTTCTTCCTGCTTTTCCTGGTCATGGGGTGGATGGGCGACAAGGTCGACGGCTCGCTGGCAGGGAAGCACACTGCGCTGATCGAATTGTCGGGAGTGATTGCCGCCGACAGTAATGCGAATGCGGACAACCTGATCGGCAGCTTGCAGGATGCCTACAAGGACAAGAACACCGCGGCCGTGATCCTGCGCTGCAACAGCCCCGGCGGCAGCCCGGTGCAGGCCGGCCTGGTGAATGACGAGATGCGCCGCCTGCGCGGCCTGCATCCGGATATTCCTTTATATGTGGTGGTGGAGGACATGTGTGCTTCCGGCGGCTATTACATCGCCGCAGCCGCCGACAAGATATACGTCAACAAGGCCAGCATCGTCGGTTCCATCGGCGTGCTGATGGATGGCTTCGGATTCACCGGCACCATGCAGAAGCTGGGCGTGGAGCGCCGTCTGATGACGGCAGGAAAGAACAAGGGATTCATGGATCCGTTCTCCCCGATCAATCCCAGGCAGGAGGAGTTCACGCGGAATATGCTGGAAAACATACACCAGCAATTCATCGACGTCGTGAAGCAAGGCCGCGGCAAGCGCCTGAAAGAGACCGAGGATACGTTCAGCGGATTGTTCTGGACCGGAGACAAGGCCATCCAGATGGGCTTGGCGGATGATATCGGCAGTGTGGATTCCGTCGCGCGCGACGTGATCAAGGTGGAGAACGTTGTGGACTTCACCACGCATGAAGGTCTTGCGGACCGTCTGGCGAAGAAGTTCGGCGCAGGCGTGGCGAGTGCGTTCCCCGGCTTTGGCGCCCAGCTGGGCGGTGTGACGCTGCGCTGACGAAATGACCAGTCATCTCCGCCAGGCAAGCTGAGAACGGTTGCCAAGCGGTTGGCTATAGTTCAGCCAGCAATGCATCAAGGCTGCCGAACGGCGGCAGGCATTGCGTGCCGCGACACAGCCACGCAGTCGCTGTTGCGGCGCGCGGCTTGTTCAGCGGGCCCGGTAAGCCGGCTTCGTCGCCCGTCAGTGCGATGACCATCAATCCCGGTGCATACTTCGCCGCCACAGCCGCCCGCCAGGCGGCGGTTTCATTTTTAGCGCCGCATAGCACCAGCATGGAGGGCGGCTGCATCGCTTCATCCAGTGCGGTGCACAGGCTGCTGAACTGGCCGGCCGCCCTTTGCATCAATGGGAAGAACAACTTCAGGCAGCGCTCGGCCGCTGCGCCATAGCGCATATCGCCGGTCAATTCCGCCAGCCGCAGCAATCCCTGTGCCGCGATGCCGTTGCCGGACGGGATGGCATCGTCCTGGCCCGTCTTGTTGCGCTGGATGAGCGTCTCGTGGTCATGGCTGGTAAAAAAGAAACCGCCGTTCTCGCCGTCCTCGAAACGCGCCAGCAATGCATCGGCGAGTGTTATGGCAAAGGCCATGTCTGTGTTGCGAAATTCCGTTTGCAGCAACTCCAGCGTGGCGTTCAGCAAGAATGCATGGTCGTCCAGGTAGGCATTCAGATGAGTCTTGCCGTCCTTGTGTGTGGCGAGCAGCTTGCCGTTCTGCCACAAAGTGCCGCGCACGAAATCCATTGCCTGCTGAGCGGAATGCAACCAGTCGGCGCGATTGAAGGTGCGCGCCGCTTTCGCCATGCCGGCTATCATCAATCCGTTCCAACTGCCGAGTATCTTTTCGTCGCGGCCGGGGCGGATGCGCCG
>JAJXTT010000012.1 GCA_021783525.1 Pseudomonadota bacterium | reverse complement strand
AGCCGCGCCTGGCCTTCCTGGTGATGCGCGCGTTGTTCCGCGTGACCCACGCCAATCTCTCGCGCATGAATCAGGAGACCCGGCAACTGGCGAACTACATCAACAAGACTCAGGGAAGATATTGAGGCGCGGGCAGCGGGGCCTGCATCGCAATGGTTTTCGACATGGAATGTCCATTGAATGCCAAAGCGAGGCTGCCCCTTTGATCCTTCGGATGCCGGAATTCGACGCGCTGCCACTAGCTGGCGATGTGACTCGGAAATCACACAGGAAAACCGCCGATGTTTGACTCGATACGCCGCCTGATGGGCGGCTCGCCGAAAGAGCCTTCTGCGCAGGCTACCTTCCAGCAACTGAACGCAGTGGCGCCGCTGAAGCCCTCCCTGGACGGAGCCGCGAAAGAGAACGTACCCAAAAGCTCCTCCTTCATCTGCCGCGAAGCGATCCTCGATCGCAACGAGCGCATCGCGGGTTACGAGTTCGCCCTGGGGCACAAGGTGCAGTCCCGCATGATGGACAAGAGCGCGGTGATACGGCGCGTGTATGACGATGTCATGCTGAACAATCTTGCGCCGTTGGGGGTGTCGTCATTGCTGGGGGAACGCAACGCATTCATCCGCCTGTCGGTGGAGTCGCTGTATAGCCCGCTGCTCGAAGCCCTGGCCAATCCGAACACGGTGATCATGATCACTCCGCGGCCCATCGCCGAGATCGATCTTGCCGAGCTGCGCGCCAGCCTGGCGCATATCGAAGCGCTGGGCTTCAGGCAGGGCTGGTCGATCAACCAGCCGCGTCCCGAATATGCCGAGTTCCTGCACAAAGCCGACTTCATCGAGATCGACGCCGCGGCGCTCGACGGCATCCAGCTGAAAGCGCTGATCTCCGGACTTCGTTCCGCCAATGGTGAGCAGAAGCTGATCGCCAGCAGGTTGCAGACGGCGGACGACTTCAAATACTGTTTCGAGCGCCGCTTCGATTACTTCATGGGGCCCTTCGTCTCCAGCCGCGAGAACTGGCATCCGTCGAAGAGCGACGTCAATTATGCGCGCGTGTTCCAGGCGCTCGAAATGATACAGTCCGGCGCCGAATTCGATGCCATCGCGGATTGCCTGCGCACCGACCCCATCCTGACTTTCAAGCTGCTGCGCTACATCAATTCGCCCGGCATCGGTTTGCTGCAGAAGATCAACGAGATACCGCAGGCGCTCCTGCTTCTTGGCAGGGACCGCTTTTATCGCTGGCTGTCGCTGCTGCTGTTCGACAGCAAGAAGCCCGGTTACCACGAGAACATCCTGCGCGAACAGGCGTTGACACGCGGCCGCTTCATGGAGATGCTGGCGGGAAAAGGGCGGGTCCCGGCCGGTGGCGACCAGCTGTTCCTGACGGGCCTGTTTTCATTGATGAGCGTCATGCTGGCGCAGCCGCTCGAGGATGTGCTGAAACAGGTCTCGCTGCCGGAAGCCGTCGCTTCCGCGCTCAAGGGCGAGGCAGGCGCGATGCACGATGCGCTGATGCTGGCGATCGCGGTCGAGTCGGGAGAGGGCGATATGGCTGCCGCCGCGGCGCGATGCGATGTGGACGCGGCCGAGGTGGCGGGCATGATGATCGAGGCGCTGGCCTGGTCGCAACAGATCGCGGCGGTCGGCGAATAGGCAAGGCGCACGGCGCAGCATCGCTGCTTGCTTGCCAGGCTGTACTGGTCATTGTCCGGTTTTCAGGTTTGATACGGGGAGCGAGGTATGTTTTGTCCCAGGTGTGGAAGCTCAAACGACGAGGCTGCGAAGCTCTGTGTCAGCTGCGGCCGTGCACTCCCGGCGGCGGTCCCTCCCGAACCGGCAAGTGACCAGCAGTATTACGCAGCCGTCCTGGGGCCCGACAACCAGGAATATTACCTGGATCATTTTTCCCGCTTCGACGACGAAGGGAAGACAAGCCCGACCTGGAACTGGTCCGCTTTCCTGGTGACGTTCTACTGGTTGCTCTATCGAAAGATGTGGGTGTACGCGGCGATTTATCTCGCGCTTCCTTTTGCGCTGTGGGGCCTGTTCTGGGTTGTTGGTGCGGTGGCAGGCAGCCTGGTCGGCATCGTGGGCAGTCTGGGTGCTTTCGGGTATGCAGCCGTCGTGCTGATGGTGATGCCGATGTATGCGAACGCGCTTTACTACCGGCACTGCAGGAAGACGATCGAGACCGTGCGCGCGACGACGCAAGGCACGCAGCAACAGTTGACCGAGCTTGCCGGGAAGGGCGGAACGAGCCATGCGGCGTATATCTTCATATGGGCGGTCAATTGCGTTGCCGTCATCGGGGCCCTGGCGGCCATCGCCATACCGGCATACCAGGATCATGCGGCCAGGACGCGCATGGCTCAGGCCCTGACGGTGGGCAGGGCTGCGACGGCATATGTTGACGGTTACTTCGATCAGTATCGCTCAGTCCCGCGCAACTTCAATGCGGCCGACTTCATGTCGTCACTGCCGCCTTCCGTGAACGCAGTCATTGTCGATAACCTGACCGGCACGGTCACCATCACGATGAAAGGCGGCAAGGCGATCGAAGGCAGATCGCTCAAGTTCGTTTCCGCGATCGCAGGCGGCGACCATTTGAGCTGGACCTGCATGAGCGATGATATCCAGGACCGATACCTGCCGCAGGAATGCAGGCGGTCGAGATGAATCGGCCCCGAACAAGTCCGTTCGCCCCCGTTTTTTCTGTCATGCGCGGGGCCAAAGGACTTGTCCAACGGTATGTGTTCTGACGTCTTGCGGGTGCGCCACGAACGCAAGATCTTTTCGGCGCTTCGCTCGCTCAACGCAAAGGAGAAATGATGAAAATCAAAATTGACGAGAACAAGAACGGCATCGATATTTCTGTCGACGATGTGAAGAACGACAGGCAGAAATTGCTGGAAGCATTCCGTGAATGCCAGGAGGGGCGATGTTCCTGTCCGACAGAAGAATACAGGAAACTGGCTTCGCTTGAGGTCGAACAGAGTGCAGAGGGGATACAACTGCGTCTTAAGTCCAGGGACGGAGAGTCGATCGACAAGTCAGAGATCGAGAGATGTCTGGACTACACGGCGGAACGCGTGAAGAAAGCGGGCTGACCGAAGCGGCGCCGCTATCTGCGTACCGGCGAAACCAGGCCGCTTCCTGCTGCCGATCCGAGATTCGGCCTGCCCAAGGGTTGAGGGACTGATGTTCGAGGTGCTGGAAAACCCTCTGGATTGATCAGTGCTTCAGGCTGGCGGAAAAAATGGCCTTGGCCTTTTCCGAAAAATTGAATTCGTTGAAAGCGCGCTCGATCTCGGCCTGGTTGCGGCCTTGCGTACGGTCCTCGAATCTGATCCCTATGGCCTTGCCGTTCGCGGCCAGCGTCTGGAAGGCAAAGTGCCAGAGTTGCGTCTCGGCCAGGCGCTCGCGCAGTTCGGCCTCCTTGGTGATCGTGATGCCGGCTTTTTTCAGTGAATCCAGGAAGTCTTCGAAGGATTCGTTACTCAATCTGCCCATTTCTTTCTCTCCCTTGGCGTGCGGTTTTTCCCGTCTTCAGGCCATTAACGCAGGATTTGTAACAAAGTTGACACGATGGTAAAAAAACCGATCCAATTGTCTGGGGTTCAGCAGGGGTATTGATTTGCGGGGCTATTGATCCGAAGCCATCAACTGGCCTTGAGCAACTCTCCCGGATACGGTTTGCTGGGGTAGTGGAAGGGAACGGGGCCGTCCGGTTGACCGTGCAGGAACTGCCGGACAAACGGATCCTGCGAGCCGATCATCTCGCTCGTTTCGCCTTCGGCGACCACGACGCCGTCGTGGATGAAATAGATGTAGTCGACGATCTTGAGCGACTCCGCCAGATCGTAGGTCACGACGACCGAAGAGATGCCGAGGGAATCGTTCAGCTTGCGGATCAGGTTGGCGATGGTGCTGAGCGAGATCGGGTCGAGGCCGGCGAAAGGCTCGTCGTAGATGATCAGCGCGGGGTCGGTGGCAGTTGCGCGGGCCATTGCCACGCGGCGCTGCATGCCGCCGGAAAGCTGGCTCGGCATCAGCTTGTGGACATTGCGCAGACCGACCGCCTGCAGCTTCATCAATACCAGGTCACGGATGATCTCTTCCGGCAGGTTGGTGTTCTCGCGCAACGGGAAGGCCATGTTGTCGTAAACCGACAAGTCCGTGAACAGGCCGCTGACCTGGAACATCATGCCCATCTTCAGGCGTATCTTGTACAGATCGTGGCTGCTGAGCTCATGCAGCACCTGACCCATGAACTTCACGTTGCCCTGTGAGGGGTGCAACTGGCCGGTGAAGTGGCGCAGCAACGTGGATTTGCCGCTGCCGCTGGCGCCCATGATGCCGACGACCTTGCCGCGCGGGACGGTGAGATTGATGCCCTTCAGCACGTCGCGAGTGCCGTAGGAATGATGCAGGTTGTCGACTTCAAGCAGATTGTCCATAGTTCGATACAATGATTGGGCTTCCTGCCGTCATTCTCACATGGAAGCGGCTGCAATCAAAGGGGAGGTCCAAAACAATCCGCCTCGCTATTGTTTTGTCGGCGCATTGCCGGATAGTAATTGCAAAAAACAGGGGGAATCGTGGCGAAAGTTCAGCTTGAACATCGGCATGTGACACTGGGAGAGCCCTTGGCGTTTGATCTTGTCGATCAACACGGAAGAGTGTGGCTTAAATACGGCTATGTGATCAAGAGTGAAGGTCAACTGGATCGTCTGATAGACCGGGGCGTCTATTTCGAGGAGATCGTCGACGAGACGCAGCGGCAGCAGCGGGAGAAGGAGAACGTATCTGTCTTTCTGGGCGTCAGTGAACTGGCGGACGAGTTTCAGCAGCTGTTCGACCGGAAACAGATCAATTACGGGGAAGTATTGCGTGTCGCCGAACTGATCCAGGAGTTGTGCGAGCTTGATGGTGATGCGGCGCTGGCCAATATACGACTGTACAGGAATGGGCGCTATTCCCTGCGGCATTCCTTCCACACCGCGCTGCTGACCGAGATGCTCTTGAGGCATCTGGATCGGCCACAGGAGGTCAGGTGTCATGCCCTGGCAGGCGCGTTGACCATGAACATCGGCATGCTTGAGTTGCAGGATTTGCTGTATCAGCAGAATGTGCCGCTTACGCTCGAACAAAAGAGGGACGTCATCGCCCACCCCCAAACGGCAGTCGAGGCACTGCGCAAGCAGGGCATTGATCATCCCGTCTGGCTCGAGGTCGTCGAACACCATCACGAAATGATCGACGGATCCGGTTACCCCAGGCGTCCGCCGGTGAATGTGCTGAGCATCGAATCCCAGGCCGTATCGATGGCGGATCGCTATTGCGCAATGATTTCGGAACGAAAATATCGCTCTGGAACCCTGTCCAATTTGGCGGCAGAGAATCTGTTGAGTCGCCAGGCTGCCGCCATTGCGCCAGTTCTCGCCAATGCTTTCAGAAAAGAAGTGGGGAATTATCCGCCCGGAACCCTGGTTGCCCTGTCCAACGGGGAAGTGGCTGCGGTGATCAGGCGTTTGTTGAATCCGGAACATCCACTGATGCGCAGCCTGCGATCGCCGAGCGGCATCCGTTATGCCGAGCCTCCGAAGCGAATAGCCAGCGGACCTGTTTTTTCCATCAGGGAAGCCGTGGATGCACAGGTGATCAAGGACTGCAATTGGGCAAGCCTGTGGCCGCGGGTGGAGCTGGAAGAGAGCAAAGATGAAGAGGCTGGCACCGCGTGAACCGACAATGAGGTCAGGGTTTGTGCATCCGTCCGGTTGTGTGTGGCCATCGGGTTGCCGAGTGGCGTATCTGTCACGCCTCCCGTGTGATGCATTGATTCATTTCGGCAGGCTCGTGGCGTTGTCTGCGGCCTCATCGTCGGCATGACGGATCATGGTGGGCGTCACGGTAATGGTCTCGCCCTTGCGTACGCCGTAATGTTCGTTCAGAAGCTGAGCGATCAGATTCGCATGGTTCTGGTCGGGGACGAGCGCCAGCGTCATGTTGTCGGATTCGGTATGCAGGCTGATGCGAAAGAAATGCGCGGGTAGCCGGATGTAAGTGCGATGCATGTTGGACCTCCCTCTATGGGCTTGCTTTTCGGCACTGATCGCAGATTCGCCCCATCGGTCGCAGCTCAACGGATGGGCGTTCTGCGGACTTGTCGTAACGCTACTGCCACGCTTGCATTTTGTAAACAAGATAAAAGATATAGACCTTTCCGGACAGCGCAGCAGTCGCAACGGGAAACTGTCGATAAATCAATCAGGACAGACCAGGATTGCAGTCTCAATTCGATTCTTCTTTTGCCATCTCCAGTTCCAGCCAGCCTTCTTCCAGCTCCGCCACTTTTGCGGCCAGCCGCGCATGCTCGATATTCAGCTGGTTCACTTTCGAGCGGTCGGGGTCCGCATAGGTGGCGGGATCGGCGAGCTGCCGGTCGACAGCGGCAAGCTCGGCCTGTGCGGCGGCCAGCGCGGTCTCCAGCTTGATCTGTTTGGATTGCAGCGCCTTGCGGTTGGGCCTGGGCGCATTTGACCGGGCCGGCTTTTCCGGTTTGGTCTGCGCGACCGCTTCGCGCGGGCGGCGGTTCTCGATCCAGGCTTTGTAGTCTTCCAGGTCGCCATCGAACAGTTTCGCTTCCCC
This sequence comes from Pseudomonadota bacterium, assembly GCA_021783525.1. Lineage (GTDB taxonomy): Bacteria > Pseudomonadota > Gammaproteobacteria > Burkholderiales > Gallionellaceae > Sideroxyarcus. The sequence continues at coordinate 7,900 of JAJXTT010000012.1, read as the reverse complement.
ATCGGCCACCAGCCACAGCTCGTCGGCCACGGCGCGGATCAGGCTGCGGTCGTGCGACACGATCACCACGGCGCCGGTATATTCCTCCAGTGCGATCGTGAGTGCGTCACGCATGTCGAGGTCGAGGTGGTTGGTGGGCTCGTCGAGCAGCAGCAGGTGCGGTTTCTGCCAGGCCAGCAGCGCCAGGGCGAGGCGGCTTTTCTCACCGCCGGAGAAGCTGGCCACCGGGCGGTCTTCGCTGTCGCCAGCCAGGCCGAAGCGGCCGAGGAAATTGCGCAATGCGAGTGTCGTTTCCTTCGGCGCCAGGCGCTCCATGTGTTGCAGCGGCGTGGCGGCGCTGTCGAGATTCTCCAGCTGGTGCTGGGCGAAGTAGCCGATGCGGATGTCGGGCGTGAATTCGAGCTTGCCCGTGGTCGGCTGCAACTCGCCCACCAGCAGCTTGATCAGCGTGGATTTGCCCGCGCCGTTAGGGCCGAGCAGGGCGATACGCGCACCCGCGCGCAGCACCAGTTCGATGTTCCTGAACAGCATCTTTCCGCGAGGCTCGCGCAGCGAGACGTTTTCCCCCTCGCCCTCCGGGAGAGGATTGGGGTGAGGGAAATGGGCAAGGCTGTTGCCCTGTCCATTGTCGCCATAGGCGAAGCCCATCTTCTCGGCGCGCAGCAGCAGGTCGGGGCTGCGCTCCGGCGCTTCGATCTCCAGTTCGAAATGGCCGTCGCTGACATGCACCGGGGCGATGCGCGTGATGCGGTCGAGTGCCTTGATGCGGCTCTGCGCCTGCTTGGCCTTGGTGGCCTTGGCGCGGAAGCGGCGAACGAAGTCTTCCAGGTGCGCGATCTTGTCCTGCTGCTTGGCGAATGCCTGATTCTGCTGTGCGATGCGTTCGGCGCGGGCCCGCTCGAAATCGTCGTAGTCGCCGGTGTAGGTGTCTATGGTCTTGTCATGCACGTGCGCGATGCGGTTGACGCAGGCGTTGAGGAACTCGCGGTCATGCGACACCAGCAGGATGCTGCCCGGATAGCGCGCCAGGTATTGCTCGAGCCAGAGGATGGCTTCGAGGTCGAGGTGGTTGGTGGGCTCGTCGAGCAGCAGCAGGTCGGCGCGATGCATCAGCGCGCGCGCCAGGTTCAGGCGCATGCGCCAGCCGCCGGAGAAACTGGCGACCTTGCGCTCCAGCGTGTCGTTGGCGAAACCGAGGCCGTTGAGCAGTTGCGCGGCGCGTGCCTTGGCACCGTAGCCGTCAATGGCCTCGTAGCGGTGCTGCGCGTCGAACCAGGCCGTGTCGTGGTTCTCCCTGGACAGCGTCTTTTCCAGCAGGCGCAGTTCGGCATCGCCGTCGAGCACGAACTCCAGCGCGGGCAGGTCGGAGTTGGCGATCTCCTGTTCGACGTAGGCGATGGTCTTGCCGGACTGCATGGAAATCTCGCCGCCGTCCGGCTTGATCTCGCCGCGGATCAGGCGGAACAGCGTGGACTTGCCGCAGCCGTTCTTGCCGACGAGGCCGATACGCTGGTCGGCGAAGGCTTGCAGGTTTACGTTCTGGAGTAGCGGGATGCCGCCTTGCAGGTAAGTCAGGTTCTGGATATTGAGCATGGATGCGATGATAGCAGACGGGGCGGTCTGGCTTGCTCATGGCAATGGCGCTACTATCGCGATCACATCAGGGAGCGAATAAGGGGGAATGGCCGGGTAACTTGCTCAATCAGCTTTCTTGGGTTGCCCGATCGATCACTATGCGTAAAAAGACCTGGCTCAGTTGGAGCAGCGGCAAGGACAGCGCATGGGTGCTGCATGTGCTGCGCCAGTCCGGCGAACACGAGGTGGCCGGGCTGTTCACCACCGTCAATGCGGCATTCGACCGTGTCGCCATGCATGCCGTGCGTGTCGAGCTGCTGAAGCGGCAGGCAGAAGCGGTCGGCCTGCCTTTGCACCTGATCGAGATTCCCTATCCCTGTTCCGACGAGCAATATGATTATGCGATGACGGACTTCGTGATGCTCGCCCGCGACAACGGGGTGCAGTGCATGGCGTTCGGCGATCTGCACCTGCAGGATATACGCCGCTACCGGGAGGAGCGCATGCAGGGCACCGGGATAGCGACCGTGTTTCCCTTGTGGGAGAGGCCGACGCGCGCCTTGCTGGAGGAGATGCTGGCGTGCGGTCTGCGAGCCCGTCTGACCTGCGTCGACCCGCGGGTGTTGCCTGCAAAATTTGCCGGGTGCGAGTTGACGGCTGCATTGGTGGACAGCATGCCGTCCGGCGTCGACCCGTGCGGCGAGAATGGGGAATTCCATACCTTTGTGTTCGACGGACCGATGTTCGCGCAGCCGCTCGATATCGAGATGGGCGAGGTGGTTGAGCGCGACGGATTCGTCTTTGCGGATTGCCGCCTGCGGAAATCTCGGGAATAGGCCGCGGCTGCCCGGCACAGGCGGGCGCCGCATGTTTTCGCCTTGTTTGTACACTTAGCCGTAGCAGATGCAGGGTTAAGTGAAGGTAATGACCGGGAACCGTGTTATGTTTGCGTGGCCTCTGGCGGAATATTCCCCATCCCACTCTGATCGTAACCGTGATGTTTAGATTTCTTGCCGGAGTTCACCGTGTTCCCGCCGCTTCCTGGTTGCTGTGCATGTTGTGTATCGTGCCTGTCGCCAGCATGGCTTCCCCGTTGCGACTGGATGGCAGCTGGTACCAGGCGCCTGCGGATTGGGCCTGCGACGGACAACACATCCCGGGCAACGCGGAGTTGACGCCCGTCGACAGTGTCTCCCGCACGGGTGGACGCTTTGTCTTTGAGGCCGAGCTGTCGATAGACCAGCCCGGCACCCAGGTCCTGGACTTCAAGAATTCCAGTGTGATCGGTGCGTTCCGCCACTGCATATTCGATCGCGACGGCCGACAGGTGGGCGCGGCGGAAGGGGGTATCGAGAATGCTGCCTATAATCCGTTCCTGCTGCGCCATGGAAGAGAGTTCAACCTGCCTCCGGGCCACTACCGTCTGGTCACCGAAGTCTCCGCCCCGTTCTTTCTCGCCCGCCCGCAACCCTATATCGATTCACTCCCGCATTACCGGCAGGCCATCAAGCCGGGCAACGCGCTGGTCTTCCTCTGCCTGGGGGTATTGCTCGGTCTTGCCATCTATTATTCTGCGCTTGCGCTGATCCGGCGCAACGTGGTCGACGGGATGTACGCCCTGTTCATCCTGGGCAACCTGCTATACAACGGCACGGCGCTGCTGGTCTATCCGGACCTGTTCGGCATGCACTGGTTCTATCTGATCAGCATGCCGATCCTGTTCTCGAACTGCGCCTATGTGATGTTCGTGATCACGCTGCTGGATATCCGCCGCGACGGCAATCCGCGCCTGTACCGGCTGGGCATGTGGCTGCTGGGATTGCTCGGTATATTCGTCCTGCTGGCGCTGCTGAAGCCTCACTGGTCGCTCGAACTGGATCGCTACGGCGTGGGGTTGTTCCTGCTCTTCGGCCTGGCTTCGGGTATCGTGCGCGCAAGGCAGGGCGAAACCACTGCACGCCTGTACCTGGTCGCCATCGTCACCTTCTTTTTGCTGGGCTTCGCGTCGATCGCTCTCGGCGGGCTACCCGGCGTCTACACTTTCTATATGGAGCATATGGGCCTGGCGGCAGTGACGGTCGAGGCGTTGCTGCTCGCACTGGTGGTCGCACAGCAGTTTGCACAAATGCACAGGGAAAGGGAAAGTGCCCTGACGCAAGCCCGAAGAAACAGGAAGCTCGCACAGACCGACGCATTGACCGGATTGCCCAACCGTTACGCGCTCGAATTGGACCTGGCGCAATTGCCCGCGGAGGGAAGCCTGACTTTCATCGATCTCGACGGCCTCAAGCACTATAACGATCGCCACGGTCACGAACGCGGCGACGAATTGCTGTGCAGCTTCTCCCGGAACCTGAAGAGCCGGTTGCCGGAAAGCGCCTGCCTGCACCGTCTGGGTGGCGACGAGTTTGCCATCACCTGCAAGGCAGGCGACATACCCCGGACGGAGGCGACGATCAATGACGCGATGAAGGCGCTGCATGCCGAAGGCTTCGAGTCTGCGGGCGTCAGTTTCGGCTCGGTCCGGGTGGCGGAGAATCCCGCCAAGGACAGACTGATGCGCATGGCGGACGATCGCATGTATGAGAGCAAGCGGCGCGGCAAGGCACTGCAGCCGTCCTGAGGGCAATCGGGGAGATTCCGGCACCTTTGTTCTTTCCGCCCGCCGGGAGTCGTAAGGGATTTATGATGTCGCCTGCAAGGGCGACTCTTTGGAGTTTATTTCGATGGCAAACACCAGCACACTGGCAAGCCTGCAGCCGCGTCCGGTCTGGTCGCATTTCGCCACGCTATGCAGGATCCCGCGATCTTCGCTGCACGAGGCCGCGTTGCGCGAGCACCTGATCGGATGGGCACAGGCGCGCCACATCGCCACCCACGTTGACGAGGCGGGCAACCTGATCCTGAAGAAACCTGCGAGCCGCGGATGCGAGGCGATGCCCGGCGTGATCATGCAGGGCCATCTCGACATGGTGTGCCAGGCGAATGCCGGAACTCGGCATGATTTCGAGCGCGACCCGATCGAGGCGCAGGTGAGCGACGGCTGGGTGGTGGCGGAGGACACCACGCTGGGCGCGGACAACGGCATCGGCGTCGCCCTGGCGCTGGCTGCGCTGGAAGAAGAAGGGTTGCGCCATCCGCCGCTGGAGGTACTGCTCACTGTAAACGAGGAGTCCGGCATGGACGGCGCGCGCGGGTTGGCGGCCGGCATGTTGCAGGGCAAGACGCTGATCAATCTGGATACCGAAGAGTGGGGGCATTTCTACCTGGGCTGCGCGGGCGGCGTGGATGTGGAGTTGCGCCACGATTGCGAGATGCATGCGCTGCCGCCGGACTTCGTGGTCCTGCGCTTCGACGTGTCCGGCCTGCGCGGCGGCCACTCCGGCATCGACATTCATCTCGGGCGCGGCAACGCGATCAAGCTGCTGGCGGAAGCGCTGCGCGACCTCTCCGCCCACACCGATGTGCGCCTGATCGAGTTCAGTGGCGGCACGGCCCGCAACGCGATCCCGCGCGAAGCCTTCGCGGTGTGTGCGCTGCCTGCGGCGGCCGCGTCTGGAATCGACGAGTGGGTGCAGCACCGGCACGACTCGTGGCAGCGGCGCTTCGCCGAGGCGGATGCCGGCGTGGCCTTCGGGTATGAGCTGGACGAGATGCCGGTGGGGCAGTCCATTCATCATGCGGAGCGCGACCGCCTGTTGACTTTCCTCGACGTTGCGGTGAACGGCGTCTCGCGCATGAGCGATGATTTTCCCGGCGTGGTGGATACATCGGACAATCTGGGTGTGGCGCGGCTGGCGCATGGCGCGTTCCATGCCACCTTCAAGGTGCGCTCGCTGCATGACGGCCGCGCGGATGCGCTGGCCGACAAGTTGATCGCGCACGCCGCCGGTTACGCGCTGCGCGCCTGGAAGGAAGGCATGTACCCCGGCTGGACGCCCAACCCGTCATCCGGCCTGCTTGCGCTGTGCCAGCGGGTGTACACGGCGCAGTTCGGCCGGCCCGCGAGCCTGCAGGTGATCCATGCCGGCCTCGAATGCGGCCTGCTCGCGGCCAGCCACCCCCAACTGGACATGATCTCGTTCGGGCCCGACATCGTGGGCGCCCACGCGCCCGGTGAGCGGGTTGAGATAGAATCCGTCGGGCGCTGCTGGCAATTGCTCAAGGCGGTCTTGCAGGCGCTGGCTCCCAACTAACGTGGTGCCGGATACCCGGCCCGAATCGACCAAATGCTGAAATCATTGATGCAGAGTCTGAATGCGTGGTCGCGCTGGGGATGCGACGGGGTGGAGTCGCTTTCCATCCGGCGGAAGATATTTCACGTCAATGTGGCCGCATTCACCGCGATCCTTTCGATGGCGTTTTTCGCTGCGCTCAATGCGCTGACGGGAAATCCCGCGCTGATCGAGACGAATCTGGTACAGATACCATTCTATTTCCTGGTGCTGGCCGTACTCTGGTTGAATCGCTACGGGCATGCCGGGTTCGCGCGCTGGCTGCTCTCGCTAACCATTACCGCCGTGGTTGCGGCGAGTATCTGGGCGGCCAACGGCTCCTGGCTCGACATGCATTTCTATTTCGTTCTCTTTGCCTTGCTGGGCCTGGTTTTTTTCCCGTTGCGACAATGGGCGAGCATTTTCTTTCTCTTCGTTTTGAATGCCTCGCTGTTCGTGTATTGCGGATATTTTGGCGTCGAACCCGATCCTGCCCTGTTGTCGCTGGACGCGACGACGGCCACGATGTTTCGCGCGGCGTATGTCAGTACCAGCCTGTTTACGCTGCTGTTCATCACCTGGCTGGGGGAATACGTGGCGAACCGGAACGAACGCGAACTGGAGAAGCTTTCGGGTATGGATATGCTGACCCAGCTTCCCAACCGTCGCCGCCTTGAGCAGCGTCTGGCCGAGAAGATCGCCGTCAGCAAACGCACGGGGCAGCGCGGCGCGGTGATGTTCCTCGATCTGGACAATTTCAAGCCGCTCAACGATGCGTACGGGCATGCGGCGGGAGACATGCTGCTGCAGGAGGTGGCGCGGCGCATCCGCGGGTGTATCCGCGAGATCGATATGGTCGCCCGCTTCGGCGGGGACGAGTTCGTGATCCTGCTCAGCGAACTGGGAACGGACAAGGAAGACGCAAAGTGGCGCGCAGGCCAGGTGGCGGAAAAGATACGCGTGACGCTGGCCGAGCCTTACCGCATCGCCGCGCAGGGGCCAACGGGGCACGTGGAGCATCGTTGTACCGCGAGCATCGGTGTCGAGATGTTCGCCGGCGGTGCGATGAGCGAAGTCGATATCCTGAAGCGCGCCGATGCGGCCATGTATGAGGCAAAGGAGCACGGGCGCAATGCGGTGAGATTCCATGAGGAAAAACAGCATGCGTGGGATAACCCGCAATTGCCGTCGAATGCCTGAGCCAGTGTTGGCCGGCTCGCCACACGGCCGGATCCGCCGCGGGAGAGGCAATGCCTGAGCGCCGCTTCAGGATCCGGCTCGACAGCATCCCTCAGGCTTGGGGAACCCCCGGCTTTGCGGAGGTCCTCAAGCAGCAACTTGCGCAATTGGGCGCAGGCGGGCTTCCGCTGCAACAGGGCTTGTCCATCGGCAATTATGTGGCCGATGAGCCGGTCACCGTGGTGATCAACCGCATCGCAGAAACGGGCGGCAGCATTCGCGTCACCGCAGGCGTCTTTTTCAGGAGCGTGATCGGCGGATGCAGTTGCACGGACGATCCCACTCCGGCAAGCGACATCAACGAGTATTGCGAGTTGCAGTTCGATGTCTCCAGAGACGGCGAAGTGACCGAGGTCGCGCCGGAGGCTGAAAGCCAGAGAGGCACTGATTTATTCATCCGTTCGTGGTGAGCTTGTCGAACCATGAATGGAGGAATAAATCGATTCAATGAGTTAATCCAAGAGCCCTTCGATATAAGCAGCGACTTGCCCGCTTGCGGGCTTAGTCGAATGGCTGGTAGTTCCATCAAGCTCAGGACGAACGGATTAACTCAGCGCACCCCTGGATGAGTCTGCCCCTAAGGGCTCGTCGCACCGCACCCGTGTCTCGTCCCGATGCGCGAAGCCGGCGTCAACGTCAAGTACAGTAAAATTCCCGGTGGCGGGGGCGCAACACTTTCACGAATACCCCCATCAGCCTTCTGTACAATGGCGAGCTTGGCAAAAACCAACCGAATACTGTCGTCTTGTAACATTCATTGAACCGGAGTCCATACTTTTATGAAAGCACCCATTCCTCTACGCGAAATTCCCCAGTCCAATATCTTTCGCAAAGGCGATGTCTTTGTGTTGTTCGGCGAGTTGTTCGGGCGC
>JAJXTT010000265.1 GCA_021783525.1 Pseudomonadota bacterium | reverse complement strand
TGTGTTGCGCTTCGCTGTCATGCCTGGCGTCCCCGTACAGTTCTGCCAACCCGGTATCGAACGACGCCACCAGTTTGACATGGTTGTCGTACAGGACATCGATCAGCCAGGTAAAGCGCCTTGCCGCCGCGCCGTTCTCGGCCGACATTTTCGGGATGCCCGACAGGAAGATCGTCGGATAGCGATAGGCGATCTCGAGATAGTCGGACTGGTCGTGGTTTCCGCCGCACAGTTCATTGAAATCGAACCAGACCACTTCCCGTGCCGCGCATATGACTGGAATATCGATCCTCCTCACCCGTATGGTACGCGTTTCGCCATGCATGCCGGCAGTGAGGCGCTGGAACAGGGACTTCATGTGCCCTTCGGTCGCCGGATCGGCAGACAGCATGAAGAGCGGATCGCGCTCCATCTGCAGCAGGCGGTAGTCGGTATCGCTGTCGAGATGCAGGACCTTCAGTTCGCTCTTGAGCAATGCGATGGCAGGCAGGAAATTCTGGCGCTGCAGGCCGTTCGGATACAGATCGTCCGGCGCGTAGTTGGACGTGGTCAGCAACACCACGCCGCGCTCCAGCAATGCTCCCAGCAGGCGCCCGAGGATCATCGCGTCGGCGATATCGTCCACATGAAACTCGTCCAGGCACAGCAGGCGCGTGGAGCGCTCGATCTTGTCCGCCAGCGCCATCAGCGGGTCGCTTTCATGCGCAAGCAGCTTCATCTCGTGATGCACCTCGACCATGAAGTTGTGGAAATGAATGCGGCGTTTGCGGCGATAGGGCAGGCAGTGATAGAAGCCGTCCATCAGGAACGTCTTGCCGCGCCCTACCCCTCCCCAGATGTACAGCCCCTTGGGCACGTTCGGACTGAGCAGGCTGCGCCCGAGAAATTGGTTGCGCTTGTTCTTGAACTCGACCAATTGCTGCCACAACGCTTCCAGCTGGTCTATCGCGGCGATCTGCCGTTCATCGCAGACGAAGCCGGAGCGCTCGCACGCCTTCTGATACCAGGCTTTCGGGCTGATAGCTGTTTCAATTGCGGATTGCTGCATCAGGCTGCGACCTCGTTGAATTCCAGCGCGTTCTGGTCCGGATCGCGGCAAAACAGGGCGCGGCGACCGGATTGGCTCTGCGTGTAGCTTATGCCGGCCGCATCCAGCCTGCTCTTCAATTGTGCAAAGTATTGCACGCCCAATGCCACATGCCTGTCCCGCCCGCCATGTGCCGGGCGCTGCAAGCCCGCCTCGGGGTCGGGCAGCAGCATCAGGTGTATCTGCTGGTTGGGCGCGATGTCGTACCACACGCCGTCATAACTCATCTGCGGACGGCTGGCGGAAACACGCAAACCGAGCACGCCCTCGTAAAACGCACGCGACCTGGCAAGGTCACTCGTCAAAAAGGCCGCGTGCTGGATACCTGTGATCATAGTGTTCTCATATGGCCGTTCGCCCTGATAACCAGCGACTTGGCTACGGATTTTTTGTGGCCTAGTCGAATGGCTAGTAGTTTCATCAGCCCTGTCGAAGGGATGAAATCCATTAGATGCTTCGACATAACCGATGATTTGGCCGGGGTTCTTTGACCGCATCGTCGCAAGGCTGGTCGTTGCATCAGGATCAGCACGAACGGGTACTTACAGCTTTACCGGAATGACTTTGCTCGCTGCAAGCTTGGCGCGCGCCCTCGCCTCGTCGGTATCCTTGCCGTTCGCCAACGCCACGCCCATGCGACGCTTCTTGAATGCTTCGGGCTTGCCGAACAGACGGATATCCGATTCCGGCACGCGCAACGCATCGGCGACGCCGTTGAATGCGATGCCCTTCTCGTCCATCTGGCCGTAGATCACCGCGCTCGCGCCCGGTGCGCGCATCGTCGTGTCGACCGGCAAGCCGAGAATGGCGCGGGCATGCAGCTCGAATTCGTTGAAGCGCTGGGTACACATGGTCACCATGCCGGTGTCGTGCGGACGCGGGCTGACTTCGCTGAACCAGACCTGGTCACCTTTCACGAAAAGCTCGACACCGAAGATGCCCAGTCCGCCCAGTTCCTCGGTGACCTTCCTGGCGATATCGCGCGAGCGCTGCAGCGCCAGCGCGGACATGGGCATCGGCTGCCAGCTTTCGACATAATCGCCATGCACCTGCACATGCCCGATCGGGTCGCAGAAATATGTCTCGGTCTCGCCGCTTTCACCGATCGCACGCACGGTGAGCTGGGTGATCTCGTAATCGAAGTCGATGAAACCCTCGACGATGACCCTGCCCTGGTTCACGCGTGAACCGCTGGCGGCGTAATCCCACGCAGCCTTCACTTCGTCGGCGCTGTCCACCTTCGATTGTCCCTTGCCGGAAGACGACATCACAGGCTTGACGATGCACGGGAAGCCGATCACCGAGGCGGCGGCGATCATCTCTTCCAGGCTGTCCGCGAACTTGTAAGGGGAAGTCGGCAACCACAATGTCTCGGCAGCCAGGCGGCGGATGCCCTCGCGGTTCATGGTGAGCTGTGCAGCACGTGCTGTCGGAATCACCCGCGCCATGCCTTCCTTCTCGATCTGCACCAGCATGTCGGTGGCGATGGCTTCGATCTCCGGCACGATGACATCGGGCTTTTCCTTTTCGATCAGTGCGCGCAATGCCGCACCGTCCGCCATGTTGATGACGTGCGCCCGGTGCGCCACCTGATGCCCCGGCGCATTCTCGTAGCGATCCACGGCGATGACCTCCACGCCCAGGCGCTGCAGCGCAATGATGACTTCCTTGCCGAGTTCGCCGCTGCCGAGCAGCATGACTTTGGTCGCAGAGGGTGAAAGTGGCGTGCCTAGGGTGATCTTTTTCATGGGATATTCGGCCGGTAGAGTTGGAATACCCAAAATTATACAGGTAGTCGGAAGACACCGATGAAGCTCGTCCACAGGTTCACCTTGACGCCAGTCGCGCCCGCCCGGACTCTGAATCAGCTATCCCGCTGAAAGGCTTTAATTATGCAACTCGACATCCGGAAGCACGACATAGTTGCCGTTGACGGTTCCTTCCCCCCCGACCACAAGTACGTTGCCGGCATTTGGGCCCGTGTTAAGCAGAGTGGCGCTAAATACGGCACGGCCTATTTGCAGATTGGCGGTTGGACTCCACGTTCCGGGGGTTCCTGGCGCACCGGGAGTGTACAACTCGGCGCTGGACAGGGTTGGATTGCTGGCATTTCTGCCTCCCATCACCAGAACCTGACCATTGGGCATCAGCGTGGCAATGTGACCGAAGCGTGGAATG
>JAJXTT010000264.1 GCA_021783525.1 Pseudomonadota bacterium | reverse complement strand
TGGTGGTCGACGGCAGCACGGATGGCAGCGAGATCGAGTTGCTGCGCATGGCCGAAACCGATCCCGGTTTGCGCGTGCTGGTGATGAAAGAGAATCATGGCAAGGGTGCTGCGGTGCTGCACGGCTTGCGCGAGGCGACGCGCATGGGATACACGCATGTGCTGACCATGGACTCCGACGGACAGCACCCGGCAGAGAAGATACCCGAATTCATGGCGGCTTCCATGGCCGATGCCAATGCGCTGGTGCTGGGCGTGCCGGTGTTCGATGCCAGCGCGCCCGCATTGCGCGTGGGGGGGCGCAAGATATCCAACTGGTGGGCGAACCTGGAAACGCTGTGGCAGGGCATAGGCGACTCGCTGTACGGCTTTCGCGTCTACCCCGCGCACCTGCTGATGGGCGTGATGGAAGAGAGTTACTGGATGCGCCACTTCGATTTCGATCCCGAGGCCGCAGTGCGCCTGTGCTGGTGCGGCGCCCGCCCGGTCAATATCCCGGCGCCCGTCAAGTACCTGCGGGCGGATGAGGGCGGCGTCTCGCACTTCAATTACCTGCGCGACAATGTGCTATTGACCGGAATGCATATAAGGTTATTGGTCGGCTTTATCATCCGCCTGCCGCTGCTGATCTGGCGCAAATGGTCCTGATGCATCGAGCCCGAAACCGGCGGAGAGCCGCATCCCGCTTGGGCTAGGCCGGATGACGGTGCGAACAAGTGGCCTTTCGGGGTTTCTGGAACGATGGCCGAACCGGCAAATCGTTAAAGTCGGTTGCCAAATTGTCGATAAACATCAGGATGCAGGGGAATTTTTCTTAAAAGTTTGATATAAAGCAGCCTGAATCAAAGAAAAGCATACCTATTGAAAGATAGGGACGCAAAGTTACCGGTCTAAGGAACCATCCTGGTTCTACGACAGCGGGATTGCCGGTTGCCACGTTAAGTCTTCAGTGGCGTCCGTAACCTCCTCGTGAGCACCGATAGATTTGCCGTCCCTGCAAGCCGATAACGAATCCGTTAACGGAGGGAAGAATGCAAACAAATATAAAAAACCGGGAAGTCGTGATACTGCTGGTCGTTTCCCTGATGGCATTCACGGCCAATCTTCCCGACGGTGCGATCGGGCATCTGGTCGACCGCAATCTGTTGCTGGCCACATTGGCGGTGACCGTCTTCATTGCGCTGTTCCGTTATCTCAAATTGATGCTGTTCATCACGGTATCGGTATTGGCCATTGGCGCCAACCTGCCGGACCAGCTTGCCGCGCAACTGGGGATCAGCCGGCTCGCGATGATCGTGGCGTCGGGCGTACTCGTCGTCATCGCCCTGCTTTACAAGTCCTACCATGCGCGCGCGCTCAAGCCCGATTCGGACGACCGGGAGGAGATGGTCTGCTACAGGCATGACACCCTGGATTCCAGAAATGACGTCATCACCGCCATCCTCAACGGGGACGTGGCTGCGCTGCATCAACTGCTGCTCGCCGATGTCGAAGTGAACTTCAGCCAGGACGGCCATGTCCCGATCTATCTTGCGATAGAAAAGGGCTATGCCGACATCGTGCTCCTGCTGCTCTTTTACGGCGCGAAACTTCGCGTCAGGAACAAGGCAGGCCAAACCCCCATCGAGTTTGCGTTGATGCGCAACAAGCCGCGTATCGCAAGGATCATCCACTACGCGTCCAGGCAAAACCTTGCCGTTCAGAGCCAGGCCATGTTCCCCAGCAAACAGAAGAAGACGGTCGTCATGTTTGCCGACATCTGCGGAAGCACGGCCCTGTACGACAAGCTGGGAAATGAGACGGCCCTGAATGTGATCACGCGCACGCTGAACATCCTGATACAGGAAGTCGCCACCCATAAGGGCACGCTGATCAAGACCATCGGCGACGAGATCATGTGTACATTTCCCAGCGTCGCCGTGGCGACCCAGGCTGCCTGTGCCATGCATTTTGCGATCGATGCGCGGCGTCCGGGCGGTGAGCAGGCGATCCACGTTCGCATCGGCTTCCATTACGGCGAAGTCATCCACAAGGCCAACGACGTGTTCGGGGATACCGTGAACGTCGCCGCCCGGGTCGCGGCGATCACGAGGGCGCGTCAGATCATGACGACTCAAACCGTCATTGACGCATTGCCATCCGGATTTGCAGACAAGGTCCGTCCCGTCACGCGCGCCGCATTTCATGGCGTGCAGGATTCCTTGGCGGTGTTCCAGGTTCTTTGGGAGCCGGAAAATACATTGCTGGGCCGGATCGGCGATTCGATATTCCGCAAGCGGTATGTGGCCGACAACGACTCGTTCGTGAACATCCAGGCGCTGGACCGCCAGCCGCTACGGGCCGACCGTCAGGCGCAGTGACCTGCCGTTCACCGGCGCTTCAATCGCGGCAACGCCGCAGTGGTCAGGTATATCCCCGAAAAGATCAGCGCGATGCCCGCATAGTGGTAGGCCTGCGGGATCTCGTTCAGGAAGATCGCCGAGAGGAGGGTGCCGAAGACCGGCATCAGGTGGATAAACAGGCTGGCCTTGCTGGCACCGACCTCGCCGACCGCCCGGTTGTAAAACACGTAGCCCAGGAAACCGGGGAACAATCCGGTATAGGCAATGCCTGCCAGCGCGCCTGCGTTGAGCCTGATCGTCCTGCCCTGCATTAATTCCCAGGCGTAAGCCGGGGCCAGCGCGAGCAGGCCGACAACGGTGAAGGCGGCGAGCATCAGCATCGGATGGACGCCGCTGGGGCGCCAATGCAGGCCGATGGTATAGAGCGCCCAGGCGAGTACCGCCACGAGCATCCACAGATCCCCCACATTCAGCGACAGCCCGATCAGCGTGGACAGCTGGCCATGGGAGACGATGGTCGCCACGCCGGACAGCGAGAGCAGGACGCCGAACCATTCGACACCGTGCAGTTGCTTGTTCAGAAAGGCCCAGGACAGCGCGATGGTGACGACCGGGATGAAGGAGTTGAGCAGCACGGCGTTGGTCGCCGTCGTGTATTGCAGGGCGATGTACGCCAGCGTGTTGTAGCTGCCGACCCCGAGCAGGCCGAGGAGGACAATGGCTTTCCAGCCGCGCTTGAGCAGCGGCCACTGGCTGCGCAGGTGGGGCAGCGCCAGCGGCAGCGTGAGCGCCAGCGCGATGGTCCAGCGCCAGAAGGCCAGCGAAAGCGGCGGCACGTCGCCGCGGATGGCGCGGCCTATCACCATATTGCCGGACCAGAAGAGCGTGGTCAGGATGAGCAGCAGGTAGGGGTGTTTGAAGCGTTGGAACATGCGGCCGAGGTTGGTCGGAAAAACGCATTATGCAT
>JAJXTT010000263.1 GCA_021783525.1 Pseudomonadota bacterium | reverse complement strand
TAGCGGTTTCAGCAAATTGACGGCAACGGCGCCTGATAGTTCGTCGCGTTCTTTGGTAAGTTCGGCCACATGAATCAGATTTTCGCCGGAATCGTCCCACGTGCTGAAGACCCGCCAGTGCTGGCCGTCGATCATTCTGTCGCTGAAACCGTGCCCGATATCGGATAACGGCTTTTCCGGCGCATTCGCGGAGTGCAGGCGCAGCACGCGTCCTCCCTCCCAGACCTGGAATGCGACTCTGCGGGCATATTTGTTCAGAAGCGGCGCATGATCGGTTTCGACCTCGTCGGAATCGTGTGCCTGTACGACAATCAGCGCGGCGGACTGGGCGAGGTGCGCATCCAGTATTTCGCCGAACTCCTCGCGCGCATCGAAATAGGTGAACGCAGCTGCGGAGATCCAGACTACGAGAACAGTCGCCAGCGCCAGCACCAGCAGTCTTTGCCTTAATGATCCTCTCCCGCGTATATCAAGCATTTTTGCCTTCGGGTATCAAATAACCCACGCCGCGGATGGTCTCGATCAGCTCCGGAAACAGCTTGCGGCGCAAATGATGGATATACACCTCGACCGCGTTGCTCTCGACTTCCTCGCCCCAGGCATAGAGCTGTTCTTCGATCTGCGCGCGCGACAGCACTCTTCCCGTATTGAGCATCAGGGCATGCAGTACGGCGAATTCCTTGGCAGGGAGCTCGATCGCCTGATCCCGGTAAAACACACGGTGTGCGGCCGGATCGAGTTTTACTCCGGCAATATTCAGTTCGGGGGCGGCTTTGCCGCTGGCACGTCGAATCAGCGCGCGCAGGCGGGCTGCCAGTTCGCCCATGTCGAACGGCTTGGCCAGATAGTCGTCCGCGCCGGCATCCAGTCCTTTTATCCGGTCATCCACCGTATCCATCGCCGTGAGGATCAGCACCGGTATCGGGTCATTGCGGCTACGCAGACGCCGCAACACTTCCAGCCCGGACATGCGCGGCAGGCCCAGATCCAGTACGGCGGCGGCATAGGATTCGGTGCCGAGGGCATGGTCGGCCGAAACGCCGTCTTTCATCCAGTCCACGGCGTAGCCGGACTGCTTCAATCCAGCCTGGATCGCATCGCCCAGCAGGGTATCGTCTTCGATCACCAGTACACGCATATATTCCCCGGTCAACTCGCTGTCAGCCTCAGTCGTCTTCGTGCGGATGCTCAACCTGCGTCACATTCATGTTTTGCGGTATCGGGCCGGTTGCAGGATAGCCGAGCCAGAATGCGACGACCACCGCAACTATCATGATACCCAGCCAGGCATGAGCACGACGGATACCCTGGTTGGGCAAGCCCGATTTCAGGCCGGTAATCATGGACCGGACCAGATTCTCGCGATGCATCACGCTGCTCAACACGACGCCGGCCACATGCAACGCCACGACCGCCAACATGGCATAGGCCGTCATCTCGTGCAACTCTTCGAGCACATCTCCTCCGACGTCCTGGAACGCAAGTACGCCGCTTGCGCCGGCCAGCATGCCCAGGGCCAGCAGCAGGAAGACAGATACGCTGCCTGCCGGGTTGTGCCCTGCATAATGGGCGGGTCTGGCTTTGGCCAGGGAAATCACATACGCGATGATCTCGACCGGCCTGAACAGGAAAGAGCGGAACCGTGCATAGCGCGAGCCGAGAAAACCCCATACCAGTCTGAATGCGATCAGCCCCAGCAGCGTATAGCCGAGTGTCACGTGAATTTCGCGGTAACGCTCAGACTCGGCCGTCAGGAAAGCCCCCGCAAATGAGACGGCCAGCAGCCAGTGAAAGACTCGCGTGGGCACGTCCCAAACCAGAATACGTTGATTCATGATGTTCTCCCTCTACTTTGGGATTCTGATGTTGTGTTCGCTGTAATTGCCGGCTTCGGCCTGGGTATGGCATGCCGCGCAATTGGCAGCGCTTTTCACCTTCGGGTTATTCCAGGTGCGCGCCGGCACCTCGTCATGCTCGCGCTTGAACCAGCGGGTTTCGGTGATGCGCAATATTGGCTTGCCGGCCGCGGCATATTTTCCGCTGCCCGCATTTTTTTCCAGGTATGCCCTGATCTCGGCGGCGGCGGCCGGATCCAGGCTGGCATCGCTGCCAAAGTGCTTGTCCAGCCCTGACATCACCGCGCGCCATGATTCGGCCGGCAGCAAGCGCGGCGGGAAAGCGACATGGCAGGCGCCGCATTCGGTTTTCCACTGGGTATTCATGGCGGGGGCGCCACGTTTATCGTCATCGTCGTCTTCAGCATGAGCGGCGGAAATCATCGCAACCGAGAGCAGTACGGCCAGGCCCAGTATGCGGACAGGATTCTTGGTATCGAACAGCATGGCAGTCTCCTCAGCTCTTTACGGTGAGCAGGTAGGTGAGCACGTCGCCTTTTTCCTGCGGCGTGCAGACACGATCGAGCACGTCGTTGCAATTGCGCTTGAACCATTTTTCCACTTTTGCGGAATCGGTGAAGCGTTCCGGATTCGAGGCAGGGGCGAGCGGCTTGATGATCTTCGCGGTCTTTGCGTGCTTGCCTGAGGCAGCCGGATTCTCGGTGTGGCATGAGGCGCAACTCAACTCGTTGCCGTGCGTCTGCTTGAAGAAACGCTCGCCGCGTTGGGCCGAGAATCCTTGAAAGCCGGTGGTGGACGCTTTTGCCTCGGTCTTGAGGGCAGTCAACACATCGTCCGGCGTTTGCGCGGCGGCGGACAGCGATGTCAATCCCGCGACAGCGACAAACACCAGCACAAGCACATGAAATAAGCGAATCATTTTCGATCTCCTTGGTTGCATTGCGAGGAATGCAGGATAGGAGCGCCAGCTTAAATATCCCTTAAGCGGGGTGCGGAAATGAGTGCGCTACCGGGTAATGCTTGCCGCGAAACTGCAGCTTTACATGCGCCATAAATACAGCGTCGAACGATGCAGGTCATCGACAGTGACGCTTTCATGCGGCGGCTGGTCGCGTACCGCGAAGGTGTTGCTGATGAACAGGCTGCCCGGGCGCATCTCCCGTCTGGCCTTGTTCCACAGCGCATCCATCGGCACCGGGGAGAGATAGGCGAAGACCACGTCATATTGCGACAGGTCGCAATCCCACAGGCTGCCGCGATGCACGGAGCAGTGCGCGAGGTCGCCGAACCTGAGGCGCAGCCAGCTCCACAGGAATGGCAATGGGGCGACCTCTATGCCGTGGTAACGGCCGCACGGGCGGCTTTCGGCGAGGTGCGTCAGCACGCCGCCCATGCCGGAGCCGAGGTCGACGAAGGTGAACGGCTGCTCTGCCGGCAGCAACGTCTCCAGCGCCT
>JAJXTT010000262.1 GCA_021783525.1 Pseudomonadota bacterium | reverse complement strand
ACTTCCAGGAATATGCTTTCGCTCATCAGCAGCATTTGCCCGTGCGGCGTTTCGTGCGCGGTAAAGCCGATGTCGCGGCTGCCGAATTCGTTGGCTGCCGGCACGCCGAATACTGACTGTATCAGCTCGCGCTGGTGTGGGAAAAGCGGCTCTCCGGTTGTGCAGACCACGCGCAGTCTTGGCAGCTTGAAACGCATGTTGCGTTCCTTCGCGTGCGCTGCCAGCAGTGCCAGGGAACTTGCGTAACCGTAAATGCAACGGGGCTGCCAGGACTGGATGGCATGGACGTAGTCATCCATCTGGACAGTCGACATGTTGAAGGCGTTCAGCACAAGCTGATTGATCAAACGGTCGCGCAGCGTCTTGATTCTGTCCGTCTTGTTGAGCTCGACCGGCGCACCCCAGAGATAAACTTCCCGGTCGCCGGGTTCCACGCCCCACCATCGGCGTGCGCGCATCCTGCCTGCCGCATCGGAAGCCTGACGCTGGCGGCCGTAATAAAAGACCAGAGGTTTTCCGCTCGACCCGCCCGTGTTGTAGCGGAATGCGCCGCCCGGCGCCTGGTGCCAGACCAGTTCTTCCTGATTGGCAGATGCATCGGCTTTGTCCATCACGGGTAGTTTCCGGAAATCCTGCAGGGCCAATGGGCGTGTAAGATCAAGCCCCGCTGCCTGTATGCGTTTTGCATGCCAGGGGCAATGCTGCGAAGCGATGCCGAGCAGCACCTGCAGTTTGCGCAGCTGGAGCTGCTCCATCTCCTCGCGGGACAGCCACTGCGAGCGTTCAAGTTCACGAAGATAGGAAAATGTCGGTCTATGCAGAAAATGTTCCTGCAAACGGTAGATGAAGTTGCCCGGCAGTGAACCGATTGCCATATATCTTATCCTCCTGCGGGTGCCGGCGGAAAAAATGCCGGCCTCAATTTTCGGTAGAGTTCAAGATACATGCGCGCCGAATTCTCTATGCCATAGCGCTGCAGCACATGCTGTTTCGCGGCATGGCCCAGACGCCGCCTCAGTTCCGGGTCGCCTGCCAGCCGCGATATCGCGGAGCAAAGTTGATCACGGTCGCCGGGCTTCACGAAGAGCGCGTTTTCTCCGTCGGCCAGCACAGAAGGAATGCCGCCGACCGGAGTGACGACGAGTGGCAGGCCGGCTGCAGCCGCTTCCAGCATCGAGATTGGAACGCCTTCGGCATAGGAGGGCAGTGCGAATATGTCTGCCCGGTAGAGCCAGTCGAACTTGGCATCCCCGGTCAGCGGGCCTGTGAGTTTTACCCGGTCTTCGGTGCCATCGCGCGCGAGCTGCTCTCGGATTTCTTCACTGATGCCCGGGTCTTCCTCGCCGCCTACCAGCACCAGGCGTGCGGCAGGCGGCAGTTCTTTAGCGCAGGCGAGCAGGTCCCAGACGCCCTTGCGGCTGCACAGGTTGCCCAGAAACAGTATGATGATTTCGTCGGTTGCCTTGTCTGGCGATGCGCGCCCGGGTATCGAAACGCCGTTTTCGATCACGGAAAGGGATGCTCCGGGCAGGCGCGCTGCAAGTTTCTTTTCCCACTCCCCGGACAGCACGACCATGCGGTCCGCGCGCCTTGCGATGAAGCGCGCAATGGATAGCGGCAGGGGCGAAAGCCCGTCCAGGAAAGTGTCGAAGCGCGCGCCGTGAACATGCAGCACCACCGGCACTCCCCTGAGGCGGGCAAGCGCCGCATATATGCCGTCAAGGAAATAGCTCAAGCCGCTGCAGGTATGGATGTGAACCAGGGTCTGCGTTGCGGGAGACATGATGTTCCACCATGAATGCCACAGCGCAAGTCGGGTCGCGGCCGCCCTGACGAGCGAGCGATTCTCCGGCGTGCTTTTGGCCGTATTGAACAGCACGAGCTCAACATTTTCTGCGAGGCTGGAATGCGCGATGTCGCCGATCACGGTGGACATCCCGCCTATCATCGGAGGCAGGGGGCCTGCCATCACCACGCGCATCATGAACGCCCGCCCATTGCGCTCTTGTAGACGTCCCGGTAGCGCGCAACGCTCGCCTTCCAGTTGCGCTCGTTCTCGACATAATGGCGGCCAGCCTGTTTCAACGCGGGCCATTTCTCCGCCGATTGCAGAAGATCCAGCACCTTGTCAGCCAGGGACAGGGGATCTTCCGCCTTGAACAGCACGCCGGTCTCGCCGTCCCTGATCAGTTCCCTGTGTCCGCCCACATCGGATGCGGCGAAGAGCCTGCCCTGGGCCATCGCCTCCAGCGGTTTCAGGGGGGTGACGAGCTCGGTCAGGCGCATCCTTTGTCTCGGATAGACAAGCACATCCACCAGGTTGTAATAGCGGTTCACATCGTGGTGCGGCACCCGGCCCGTGAATACCACCCTGTCCTGTATGCCGAGCGCTTCGGCCTTTTGTTTGAGCTGTGCTTCCTGTGGCCCGCCTCCTACAAGCAGCACGCGCACGTCAGGCGCTTTTTCCAGCATGCGCGGCATTGCTTCGAGCAGCAGATCCAGCCCTTCGTAGGCATAGAAAGAGCCGATGAAGCCCAGTATGCGTCCCCCGGAAAGACCGAGATTCGCCTTGAGTTCCTCGTCCGTGGTGCCGCCTGTAGAAAATTTCTCGATGTCGACCGCATTGGGGATCACGGTGACTTTCGATGAAGGTATGCCGCGCGCGACGATGTCGCTTCTCAAACCCTCGCAGATCGTGGTGACCGCATCGGCGTTCCTGAAAGCATGGGTTTCCAGCGCATGAGTCAGTCGGTAGCGCAGGCTGCCCTCGCTGCTTGTGCCGTGGTCTGCCGCCGCGTCTTCCCAGAAGGCGCGCACCTCGTATACAACCGGAATGCCGAATTTCCTGCCCGCGCTGATCGCGGGCAGTGCGGTCAGCACCGGGGAATGCGCGTGCAGGATGTCAGGCTTCACGATGGTGATGACTTCGGCAAGCCTCCTGGCAAGGCCCTGCATCACGGCGGCCTGGTTCAGTACCGGAAGTTTGCTCAATATGCCGGTTTGTTTCGGAGTGCGGTAAAAATGCAGGCCGTCCGTTTCTTCTTCGGGCAAGTCGCAGTTAACCTGTTTTTCGCTGGTGAGATGGAAGGTATCCCAGCCCAGAGCGCGCTGTTCTCTGAGTATTGCGGCGGTGCGGAACGTGTAGCCGCTGTGCAGCGGGATGGAGTGGTCGAGTATGTGCAGTATGCGCATCAATTCACCTTCTTGTTGCATGCCAGCCAGAAACCCAGCCAACGCATGTCTTCGTCCGATACTTGCCGGAAAGACTGCGCAAGGTCGGGGCGCACTGACTGGACATCTGCAGGGTCGGCCA
>JAJXTT010000261.1 GCA_021783525.1 Pseudomonadota bacterium | reverse complement strand
TGCTGCCACGCCCGAACGGCAGGTTGCCGGCAGCCGCGCGCCGCGGCGCGATGTTGCTTTGTGCCGCATTGCTGGGTTTCGGCTATGCCGCCTGGATGGCCCAGCACCGTCTGTCGGACGCGCTGCCGGACGAATGGCAAGGGAAGAACATTACGATCACGGGCACGGTCGATGAAATGCCCCGTCTGCATGAACGCGGTGTGCGTTTCGCTTTCGATGTGGAAAGCGTTCAGACTGAAGGTGCGCACGTACCTCGCCACATCCAGCTCACCACTTACGATGGCGACGGTAGCGACCCGCTGCAACCGGGCGCCGGCGAGCGCTGGCAGTTTACCGTACGCCTCAAACAACCCCACGGCACCAGCAATCCATACAGCTTCGATTTCGAGGCATGGGCGCTGGAACGCGACATCCGGGCCATCGGCTACGTTTATGCCAAGGGCGTAAACAGGAGACTCGCGGAACAGTCCTCCAGCCCGGCCTATATGGTGCAGCGAATGCGCGAATCGGTGCGCACTCATTTCCGGAAGACCCTGGGCGATGTGCCTTACGCCGGCGTCCTGACCGCACTGGCGATCGGCGACCAGTCCGGCATCGCACAGGCGGACTGGCAGGTGTTTACGCGCACCGGCGTCAATCATTTGATGAGCATCTCGGGCTTGCACATCACCATGCTGGCCGGGATGGCCTTTGCACTGGTCTATTGGCTGTGGCGGCGCAGCCCCCGCCTCGCGCTCCGGTTCCCGGCACGCAAGGTGGCCGCCATGGCCGGGCTGCTCGCCGCGCTTTTCTACACGCTGCTATCGGGCTACGAAGTCCCGGCGCAGCGCACCCTGTACATGCTGGCGACCGTCTGCGTGATGTTGATGCTTTCGCGCAACGTCTCTCCTTCGCAACTGCTGGCAACCGCGCTCATGGTGGTACTGCTCGCCGATCCGTGGGCGGTATTGTCACCCGGGTTCTGGCTCTCCTTTGGCGCCGTCGCACTGATCTTCTATGTCACCGCGAACCGGCTGCGCAAGCGGCATTGGCTGAGAGAGTATGGCAAGGTGCAATGGGCCATGATGATCGGCCTGATCCCGCCGCTGCTGGCCATGTTCCAGCAACTTTCGCTGGTATCGCCCATCGCCAACGCCTTTGCCATACCGCTGGTGAGCTTCGCGGTGGTTCCCCTCACGCTGCTCGGCACACTGCCTCCGTTCGAATGGATGCTCTATGTCGCGCATGAGGCGATGGTCCTGTGCATGTACCTGCTCAACCTGCTGGACAAGCTCCCCTATGGCGTATGGGCGCAACATGCCCCCCCGGTCTGGACGATCGTTTCCGGCATGGGAGGCGCCTTGTGGATGCTCGCTCCGCGCGGATTCCCGATGCGCGGGCTGGGTGTCTTTCTGCTGTTGCCGATGTTCCTGGTGGTACCGGACAGCCCCGCCGAAGGCAGCGCACGCGTCACGGTGTTCGATGTCGGGCAGGGACTGTCCGTCGCGGTGCAGACACGCAATCACGCCCTGCTCTATGATACGGGGCCGGATTTTCCCGGGGATACCGACAGCGGCAGCCGCATCATCATTCCAGCGCTGCGCGGCATGGGTATCCCGCTACTGGATGTGCTCGTGCTGTCGCATGGCGACCTGGATCACATCGGCGGAACAGAATCGGTATTGAAGGGAATTCCGGTGACGAACGTCATCTCCTCGTTGCCGAACTCGCATCCAAAACTGCAACTCGCTGCCCACAACGAACCCTGCGCCGACGGCCAGTCCTGGGAATGGGACGGCGTGCGCTTCGACATGCTGCATCCCGCCAGATCGGACATCCCGGCGGCACCGGCACATAACAACGAGGGCAGTTGCGTGTTGCGCATCAGCACCGGACAGAACAGCGTATTGCTGACCGGCGACATCGAAGGCCTTGCCGAATCGCGCCTGATGAGATTGCACGCCAAGGAGCTGCCGGCGACGCTACTGGTGGTCCCCCACCACGGCAGCACGAGTTCCTCCTCGCAAGCCTTTGTGAATGCGGTGCATCCGCGCTATGCGATGTTCACGTCGGGCTATCTGAATCGCTTCGGGCATCCCAGGGACGAGATCGTGGATCGCTATCGCACGGCAGGCAGCGAGGTATTGCGCTCGGACCGGGATGGCGCCGTCACCATCGTCTCGGATGCGCAGAGTTTCAGGCTGGAGCGTTATCGCGCTGCCCACGCCCGCTATTGGCAGCAAGGCGCTACGCCAGACGCGGCGGGTTCCTGACGAACGCCATGAATGCGTCCGCATCCAGCGGGAGCGAGTAGAAATATCCCTGTATCTCGTCGCACCCGCGTATGCGCAGGAAGTCGAGCTGATCCTGCGTTTCGACGCCCTCCGCGATCACCTTCAGCTTGAGCCGGTGACCCAGGCTGATGATGGAACGGATGATGGCGGCATCGCCTTCGTCGGTCTCGATGTCGCGGATGAACGACTGATCTATCTTGAGCTTGTTCACCGGGAGTTTCTTCAGGTAGTTCAGGCTGGAAAAGCCCGTCCCGAAATCGTCGATGGACAACTGGACGCCCATCTCGTGCATCTCGTTCAGGAAGCGCATTCCCATCTGGTTGTCACCCATCATGATGCCTTCGGTAATTTCAAGTTCCAGATAACGCGCATCCAGGCCGCTATCCGCCAATGCCGCCTTGACGAATTCCCCCAGCGACGGCTGCCGTAGTTGCCGGATCGACAGGTTCACCGCCATCGTCAGGTCGGGCAATCCGTCCTTGCGCCACTGTGCCATTTGCGTGCAGGCGGTGCGCAACACCCATTCGCCGATCGCGATGATCTGTCCGGTCTCTTCCGCCACCGCGATGAATTCGGCGGGGGAAACCGCTCCCTTGACCGGATGTTCCCAGCGGATCAACGCCTCGACGCCGCTCAATGTCCCGTCCGTCAGATTGACCTGCGGCTGATATTGCAGGAAGAACTCTCCCCGTTCCAGCGCCAGTCTCAGGTCCTTTTCCATCGAGAACAGCAGGTCGACACGGAAGTTCATTTCCTCGGCAAAAAACTGGTAGTTGTTGCGCCCTTCTTCCTTGGCGCGATACATCGCCATGTCGGCGTTCTTGATGAGGATATCCGCATCCTGCGCATGTTCGGGATAGATGCTGATGCCGATGCTCGCCTGTGTGGCGATCACCTGCCCGTCCAGGTCGTAAGGAGTGGCCAGCGCAAACAGCAGTTTCTGCGCCACCACGGCTGCCTCTTTTTCTCCGGCCTCGCGCAACAGAACGATGAATTCGTCGCCGCCGAGGCGCGCCACCGTGTCGCCTTCCCGCACGCACTCCTGGATACG
>JAJXTT010000260.1 GCA_021783525.1 Pseudomonadota bacterium | reverse complement strand
ATCTCGCCGAGCGAAAGCGCGCCGGCAACCTGCGACGCCTGCGTCAGCCCGGCAAATGCCTCCAGTTCGGTCGTCGCCATCGGTATCCCGAGATGCAGGCGCCGCCCCGCGCAATAAAACAACAGCAACTCGGCACCCTCGATGTCCCCGTTCAGGGATTTCAGGCCTTCTGCCACATTGTGCAGCGTCTCGACCGTGCGCACGGTCGGGGCCTTGAGCAGGGTCAGGACGGAATTCGCGGGCACTTCGCCCACGCAGAACAGCGAGCCGTCATCCGCCAGCATGACCGGAATTCGCACCAGGACATGATGATTGGCGCGCACGATGCCGAACGGAAAATGAACGCCATACTGATAGAAATTCTCAGCCGTGACTTCTTCGCCATAATGTTCCCGGACCAGCTCCCGATACACCTCGAAAGCGGGACGCCAATCGATCTGGGAGATGCAATTTCCGCTGGTCGATGTCGCATAAGAGGTATGCGGGTTGGTTTGATAGCCGTGCTCCAGGATCGCCCCCTTGTGCTGCTTCAGCAACATCAGCAGCACACCGTTCTGCACCGTGCGTTCACCGTCGAACAGGCATGGCATAGGCTGGAAAGATTCGCTGCCCGCGTTCGCTCCTGCATAGTGAACGCGGTTCGCGAGATGAAGATACAGGTTGTCCAGCAGCGTGCCGATATTCGGCACCATGGCATCGAACAGCATGAACAGCGTGATATCGGATGTGCTATCGATTTGCGCCCTGATGTCGCCGGCGATCTTCTCGGCGACCAGTTCTGCTTCCGCAGCCAGCGGAGGCAGGTTCTCCTGCAGCACGAAATAGGGCATTTCCGCGAAGCAGAGCAGCCACGCGCCGCTGGTGACAAAACGGCCTTCCTTGACCAATGCGGGGAAGATCGCGCCCATCAACGGCACCCCGCACCCCGCAAAAGCCGACTGCAACACTCCGACTTTATCCTTCTCCGCTTCCGGCAGAAGCACGCAAACTCCCATGTCCGGATGCATAGCCTTCAATTCGCCCAGCCTGCGCTCGATGGCGGCCCTTTCAAGCACAGGCTGATAATGCATCATGCTTGTCTTGTCCATGTCACCTCTCAACTGACAACATACCCTTGGTTGTTTGCGGCAAGCACCAGCGATTCTTTACACCGCCTGATTCGACAGCCAGATATCCTTTGCCGGCAGGTTGCAATTCACCACCCGGGTCAAGCGGAATAAATGAAAACGGGACCGTCGCCATGATGTCAGGATGCTAGCACGATGAACGGATTAAAATAACTTCACCCGGAAATTGAGGAGCAATCATGGAATACAGGACATTGGGCGGCAGCGGCTTGAGCATCTCGGCGTTGTCTCTCGGCACGATGACCTTCGGCGAACAGAACGGCGAGGCGGAGGCCCATGCGCAACTCGATCTCGCCGTATCGCACGGGGTCAACTTCATCGATACCGCCGAGATGTACCCCGTTCCGCCGCGCGCCGAAACCGCGCATCGCACCGAGAGTCATGTCGGCACCTGGCTCAGGCGGCAACAGCGCGACAAATTCATCGTCGCCACCAAGATCACCGGCCCCGGGCGGGGATTCAAATGGATACGCGAAACCCCGCGCATCAACCGCGAACACCTCACCGCTGCCGTCGACGGCAGCCTGCGCCGATTGCAGACCGACTACATCGATCTGTATCAGCTCCATTGGCCGGACCGCTATGTCCCGATGTTCGGCGCGACCAGCTACGACGTGACCCAGGAGCGCGACAGCACGCCCATCGCCGAGCAACTGCAGGTCCTCGCGGAACTTGTCGAAGCGGGAAAGATCCGCTACATCGGTCTTTCCAACGAAACCCCGTGGGGCGTATCCGAATTTGTGCGTTGCGCGGAGCAACACGGTTTGCCGAAGATCGTCAGCATCCAGAATGCCTATCACCTGTTGAACCGCACCTTCGAGAGCGGGCTCGCCGAAACATGCCGTCACACCAACGTCAGCCTGCTGGGCTACAGCCCCCTGGCCTTCGGCTGGCTCACAGGCAAGTACTTCGCCAACCCCGCGGCGAAAGGACGCATCACGCTCTTTCCCGGTTTCGGCCAGCGTTACGACAAACCCAATGTGCCGCCTGCCGCAAAGGAATACGTGCGCATCGCACAGGAAGCCGGACTGGCTCCGGCCACGATGGCGCTCGCTTTTGCAAGAACGCGCTGGTTCACCGGCAGCGTCATCGTCGGCGCCACGACGCTGCAGCAACTCGGGGAAAATCTCGCCAGCGCCGAGGTGACACTAGCGGCGGAAATCCTGGAAAAAATAGAAGCGGTGCACAGGCTGTATCCAAATCCGGCGCCGTAATGCCGGCATCGGCGCACGCAAAAATGCGGCGGAATGAATGCCGGCATGTTCGATCGCTCGTCTCAGTGCGCTTCGTCCGGGCAAAAGCGGACTAAATTGGTTTATGATTACGCCCGCTGATATCAATCACTTGGGGGAAGTAAATGCTTAAAAAAATCGTTGCTGTCGTGCTGATCGTGCTTGCAGCCGGGACATGGGGTTATCTGGACTACCTGAACAAACAGGAACTGAAAGCCGCCGAGGAGATGCGGGCAGCAATGGCACAGGCACGCGCCCAGGCAATGGCAAGGGCCAAGGCGGCAGCCGAGGCAAGGGCGAAATTCGAGGCAACGATCATGGCCGACCTCACGGCCTGCAAAGCCACCGCGGAACAGGCGAAGGAAGAATTCCTGGCCAGGAACCAGAAGCCCGTACGGCACAAACCGGGCCTGTTCACCATCCCGCCCGCCGTCATGGACGAAGCCGCAAAAACGCTGGAGTCGGCCAATGCGGCCTGCCAGTCGACTTACGACACCCGTTTGCATAATGGTTCGTAAGCCTCCGCGACCAGGGGCTGACAAACGGCTTTAGCCGCGCTCCTGAATACGATGCCGACACTGCGCGTACTCCTCTGCCTGGGTTTCCTTTGCCTGACGGGAAATGCGGGGGCGTCGGAAGTACGTGTCGGCATCTATGAGAACGAACCAAAGGTCTTCAACGATGCCGGAGGGAACGCGTCAGGCATCCTGGTCGATATCCTGAAAGCGGTCGCGGACCGGGAAGACTGGCAATTGCGCTACGTCTCCTGCAAATGGGAGGACTGCCTGAAGAAACTCGACGAAGGCGGCATCGACCTCATGCCCGATGTCGCTTACTCGTCCGAACGCAGCCAGCGTTTCGATTTCCACAAGACCCCAGCCCTTTACAGCTGGTCTCAAGTATACCGCCGCAACGACGTAAAGATTGCCTCCGTCCTGGATCTCAGCAACAAACGCATCGCTTTGCTGGAGGG